>JBEKNX010000001.1:0-44488 GCA_049522375.1 Acidimicrobiales bacterium
TACTACCATTGGTCGTATGACCCGCGTCAAGGTGAGCGTCACGGTCGACCCGGACGTGCTGCACGAGGTCGACAACTATGTCGGGGAGCACCAGGGGCTCGACCGGAGCAAGGTGGTGGACGAGGCTCTTGCGCTGTGGCTGGCCCGTCGGCAGGACGCCGCCATGGAGGAGCAGTTCTCAGGGGAGAGCGCACCGCCCGGCGAGGTGGAGGCGTGGCGCTCGGTCAGACGAGCCGCCGCCACGCAACGGCTCCAGAGACCATGACCTCGGGCACATCACTGAAGTCGCCTCGCCAGGGCGAGCTCTGGACGGCCTACACGCCCGGCCAGCCCGACGACCCCCACCAACCGCGACCCGTGCTCGTCATTTCAGAAGACGTCCGTAACCGGCTCCGGGACGACGTCATTGTCGTGCCCGCCTTTTCGGGCGGACGTCTCGGCCCCACCCGCGTGCCTGTCCCGGCCAAATCCGGCGGCCTGCCCCACGACAGCGTGCTGTTCTGCGAGGAAGTCACGACCATCGACAAGGAGCTCCTCCAGCGGGGGCCCTGGGGCCTGGCGTCGAGCCTGGCACCCTGGCGGCCGTGGTCCGAGCTATCAGGCGGGCCATCGGGGAGGTAGTGCCTTCCTAGCACCCCGCCTCCTGCGGCCCCGCGGTGGCGGCAGATGCTACCCCGGCGTCGCCGGCAAGTAGCCGACCGGGCGCCTTGTTGTCGAGTAACAGCTAAGGAGCTAAATAGACAAACAGCTAAAGCACCCTACCGCAAGACCGCCGGTCACTGGGCGGCGTTGCGGTGTTCAATGGCACCACGCGCTCAGTCGTGGCACACTATAGTCATGGATGCCACGGTGGTGCTGGGCCGACAAGGCCGCCTGGTCATCCCGGCCGACGTCAGGACCGCTCTCGGCCTGGCTCCCGGCGACCACCTCCACCTCCACCTGGCGGGCCGGCGCCTCGTGCTCGAACGGCAGGAGGATGCCGTGGCCGAGCTCCGGGGCCTGGCGGCGAAGGTCCCTGAGACCCGCTCGCTGGTCGACGAGCTCCTGGCCGAACGGCGCCTGGCCGCCGCCGCCGAATGACGGTGCTGGACGCCTCGGCCGTCCTGGCCCTCGTGCACGACGAGCCTGGCGCCAATGTCGTAGCCAACGAGCTGAGCTCGGCCGTCCTCGGCGCCGCCAACCTGGCCGAGGTCATCGGCAAGCTGGTCGACGCCGGGGCCGACGTCAGCCGCTTACGGCAATTGCTGGCCGCCGCCGGGGTCAGGGTCGAGCCTGTCCTCGAGCGGGACGCCGAGCTGGCCGGGGCGATGCGCTCCCTTCTTGGTGGGCGGGCTCTGTCGCTCGGCGACCGTTGCTGCTTGGCCCTGACCGTGCGCAGCGAGCCCGCCGAGGTCCTGACCGCCGACCGCGCCTGGGCCGACCTCGACCTCCCCATCCGCGTCCGCCTGGTCCGCTAGGCAGGGAGCTCACCTGTGCTGGAGATCCGCCCTCCTACCGAAACCGACCGGGCCGCCATCGCCGCCTTAGGAGCGCTGGCGTTCAACATGGAGGCCAGAGCGGACCGGGTCGCCTTCGACAACCGGCGCCGGCTGTGCGCCTACGCCGGCGAGCGGGTCGTGGCCATCGCCCACTCCATCCCCTTCGGCCAGTGGCTGGGCGCCAAACTGGTCCCGTGCGCCGGCATCGGCGCCGTGGCCGTGCTGCCGGAGTACCGGGGCCAGGGCCTCGCCCGGGCCCTGGTGGGCGAGCTCCTGGCCCGGGAACGCCAGGCCGGCGTGGCCGTGAGCGCCCTTTATCCCGCCAATTCGGAGCTGTACCGCCAGCTCGGCTATGAGTACGCCGGGCTCCACCCCGGTTTTCGCGCCCCCGTGGCGGACGTCCCCGCCGCCCGGGCCGACGTGTCGGAGATGGCCGGCGCCGACCTGGACGGGGTCATCAGCTGCTTTTCGCGCTTCGCCGCCGACCACAACGGCCCCCTACAGCCGCTCGACCGGGCCCGCTGGGAGTCCGACGTGCTGGCCCATGCCGGCGAGGGCACCCACCAACGCACCGTGGTGGTACGCGGACCGGATGGCGCCGTCGCCGGTTATGCCAGCTATTTCCTCGAAAATGCCGGCGACAACGGCTACCGGGTGGCATGCAAGCACCTGATCGCCCTCAGCGCGCCCGCCCTCACCTCGCTTCTGGGCTATTTCCGCCGCTTCGAGAACGGCGCCCGGGAAATCGCCTGGTTCGGGCCGCCCACGGGGGGCCCGGTCGCTCTGGCCCTCACCACCAACGCCTTCGCCCTCTCCCCCACCCTCAACCGGTGGATGGGCCGCATCCTGGACGTCCCCGGGGCGCTCGAGGGCCGGGGTTACCCGGCCGTGTCGGGTGAGGTCGTGGTCGAACTGCGCGACCCGCTGTTCCTGGAAAACGCCGGCCCCTGGCTCGTCCGGGCGGATGGAGGGCAGGTCACCGTCACGCCCGCTCCCCGTCCCGCGCCGGCCTCGGCCCGACCGCTACCGATAGGCATTTTCTCAGCCCTCTACACGGGTTTTGCCAGTGCCGGCGACCTCGTCATCCAGGGCGCCCTGGATGCGGCCGACGAGCGGCTGGCCCTGCTGTCGGCGCTGTTCGCCGGGAGCGTCCCCTGGATGCCCGATTTCTTCTGACAAAATGAGCTGCCCGGGCCATCCCGTTCGCCAGGGCGTCGCCGACAAACTGGGAGAGTTCTATCCGGTCCAGCGTTGGTGTTGTGGGCCCCATGAGCCCCTGGCCTCTCCCCGCAAGAGAGGGTCGAGGAAGGGACGATCCAACCGTCATCGACGAGGTGCAGGCGTTCGAGAAGCCGGTATACGCGACCTGTCGCTGGAGCTGCTGCGGTGCCCATTTCGATTCCTTGACGGCCGCATTGATCCTGTCCGTTAGGGCTCGGCGGAAGGCCGCTGGGCTCCCGTAGCGGCCTTCAGCGCTCACGCCGCTACTCCGACGGCCATCGCCTGTCCGGCCAAGGCACGGTCCTGATGAAGGCGTGCCTCATTGCAGCCGCCCTTCGCAAGTGGGTAGGACTTTGGTAGGATACTGGTATGCGGACCACAGCCAAACGAAAGGTTTCCGTCACCCTCGACGACGACCTCGTGGAGGAGCTCGAGCGAGAAGACGGCTCGCTGTCGGCCACCGTCAACGCCGCCCTGCGGGCGGACCTCGACCGCAGGCGCCGGCACCGCGCCTTGGGCGAGCTGCTTGACCGCCTGGCCGCCGAGGACGGCCCCCTCGGCACGGCCGAGGACGAGGCCGAGGTCGCCCGGTTCATGCGCCTCCTCGGCGGCCCCGCCGAGGCTGATGGGCCGTGAGGCTCGTACTGGACACCGCGGCCGTGCCCGTCCTCATGGACGGTGGGCGCGACGCCCGGCTTACCGTCCGAAGGGCCATGGAGGCCGCTCATCGCCTACGCCGGGACGTCACCGTTGCCACCTTGACGCTCGCCGAGCTGTACCGCGGCGCCGGGCGCAACCAGGCGCTCGATTCCCTCCTCGCCCGGGAACACGATGCGTTCCTCCTACGCGACACCGACAGCCAACTGGCCCGCCTCGTGGGGTCGGTCCTCGCTCAGGCGTCCATGGGCTCGGCCCACATCGTCGACGCTCACGCCGTCGCCCTGGCCGTAGAAGATGGCGGCGGCGTGGTCCTAACCGCTGACCACGCAGACTTGCGGCGCTTGGCCGCCCCCTACCGGACCATCGTCATCCAAGGCATCTGACGGTGAAGCCCGGTCCGCCGGCGCTCGCCACGGGCCCCACCCAGGAGTAGGGGACGGTCCCGCCGCGGGCGGCCAACGCCTGGTCGTATGGCGTCCCACCATATGCCCTAAGGGTTCACCGCTCGATTGTTTGAGCGTGTGACTTTATGGTGTAGTTCCACTCCCCATGCCAGCTGTGGGCCTCGAGGGGGACGGCAGCCAGTTCCGCGTCGCTCACCTTGACGCCCTTGTCATACGTCCGGGGGTCAAGGTCTGCCCGTAACGTCAGGCTCTTTGTCTCGGTGGCCGAGATGAGCTCGACTATGGTGCGGTAGGAAACGAGGGGCCGGCCGCGCCAGTTCATGGTGATGAAGCTGAACATCCGGTGCTCGATCTTGTTCCACTTGGAGGTCCCGGGCGGGTAGTGGCAAACCGTGATGTCCAAGCCCAGCTCTTCGGCCAACTTGGCCAGGTGCGACTTCCAGGCCCGCAGCCGGTAACCGTTGGAGCCGCCGGCGTCGGCGGTTATGAGCAGCCGTGTGGCACCGGGGAAGCGGGGCGAGCCCATGTTGGCCCACCACGCCCGGATGGAGTTGACGGCGAACTCGGCGGTGTCTGCGTTATCGCCGACCGAGACCCAGCCCTCATCGTTCGCCAGGTCGTAGACGCCGTAGGGCACGGCCCGGCCCAGTTCTTGGTCGACGAAGTCGTGGACGTTGACCTCCTCGGGCTCGCCCTTGAGCTGCCATTCCCGCCCGCCGTTGGAGAACTCGCCGACTGGTTCCTTCTTTTTCGTGTCGACACTGATCGCGGGCTGGCCCTCGGCCAAGAAGTCACCGGCCATTTTGTTCAGGTAGCGGAACTGGCGGTCGCGGTCGGGGTGACGGGTGCCCTCCTTTTGCTTGGAGGGTGCCTGCAGCGAGTACCCGAGGCGCTTCAACAGCCGCCCGACGCTGTCGGCCGAGACCTTGTAGCCCTGGCGCACCAGCTCGTCGGCCAGTTTGTAGGTCGACTTGGAGGTCCAGCGCAACAACGACATCGGGTCGCCCCTGGTATCGGGATGGACCAAGGCGTCGAGGTCTTCCAATATCCCCGGCTGGGCCTCGGTTATCGGTTTCTGCCCGGCCCCTGGGGGGCGCTGGCGCTCCTGGGGCTCCATCCCGGCGACGACCTCGGCTTCGGCCTTTATCACCGTGTTGCGGCTCATGCCGGCTGCTTCGGCCACGACAGTTTTGTTGCCGAGCATCTCGGCGGCCGCACCGGCGAGCACCCGGCGCTGGCGCTCGTTCAGGTGGGGCAACACCAGCTCGAAGAACCGCGCGAGCCCTTCGGCGTTGACCTCCACCCTACGATCATATTACGCGCGTTCTATGGAGCGGTGGACCCTAAGCCTAAGCCTGCCAGCGGCGCCGTTCCGCTATGCTAGCATTGCTAGCGGAGGTGACCGTGGTGGCTGCGGTGAGCATCCGGAACTTGGACGACACGGTGCGAGAACGGTTGAGGGTACGGGCTGCTGCCAACGGTCGGTCGATGGAGGCAGAGATGCGCGCCATCCTTGTCGAGGCGGTGCGGGAGCCAGGCGATGATGAAAGTCTCCTCGGCGCGCTCCTGGCCCGCTTCGGTGAGCTCGGGGGCATAGACCTGGATCTTCCGTCCCGGTCGGCGCCGCCCAGAGCTGTCGATTTCATCAAGTGATCATTGTCGACACCAACGTCGTCTCGGAGCTGATGACGGTCGAGCCCTCTGCTGCGGTACGGGCGTGGGTGTTCGCGCATAGTCGTCACGAGCTGCGGATTACGGCAATCACCATGGCTGAGGTTCTCTACGGCATCGAGCGGCTTCCCCAGGGCAAGCGGAGGACCGCACTGCGGGAGGGGGCGGTCGAGGTATTCAGCCGGTTCTCCGAGGACATCCTGCCCTTCGATGCCGCCGCAGCGACGGTCTATCCACAGATCGTCGACCATCGCGAGCGTCAGGGTGCGCCGATCAGCGGGTACGACGCGCAGATCGCCGCGATCTGCAGGGCCCACGGCGCAAGTCTGGCGACAAGAAATGGGAGGGACTTCGCCGACGTCGGCGTGGAACTCATCAACCCGTGGTCGTCCGGATAGCCACGATACATCCCCCGCCGTCGAGCCCCAGGACCGGTTTCGCTCAGTCCTGACAGTTCGCTCAGTGCGAGTACCCGCCAAGTGCCGGCAAATCCCTTGACAAGCGAACGTATATTCGAGTATCATTATGAGATAGCAGGAGCCTAGGGGCCGGGCGTGACGGCCCCCTCCAACTGACGGTGGTAGCAGTGCCCGCCTTGGGCGCGCCCTGCTCGTTGAAGCCCGAGAGGGAGGTGCCGTGGTCCCGCGCGTCCTCGCCGTTGCTGAAGAACTCTGTAAAGAAATCGCGGGTTTTGACCCCTCCCTCTACTCCGGTACTGATTGCGCGCTGCTGGCTGAGGCCTTGTCCAGGACGGAGAAGGCGTGCTCGGGTGCCCGCACCCGGGCGGCGGCCCGAGCCGTCGCGTGCGGTGCCCACAAGGAGCGTGGCTTTGCCGACGGGGCCGACTGGCTGGCCAAAAAGACGGGTACGTCGCGGGCCGAAGCCCGCACTGACCTGGAAACGGCTGGTTCCCTCGGCAATATGCCCGCAACTGCCGACGCCCTGTCCAGGGGAGAGGTCTCCTGGAAAGAAGCGGCCGAAGTGGCCCGGGGCGAAGCAGCCAGCCCTGGCAGCGAAGAAGAGCTCGTCGAGCTGGCCAAGACCTCGGGCCTGGGGGCGGTAAAAGACGAGGTGCGCAAACGTACCCTGGAGGCGCAACGAGCCGAGGAGCTGGCCACCCGCCAGCACCGCGCCCGCTACTTCCGTCACTGGCGCGATGAGCTGGGCATGGTGCGCTTTTCCGGAGCTCTCCCGCCCACGGTGGGCATAGACATCGCCAACCGGGTCGAGGCCGAGGCGGGCCGCCTCCGCCGGGCCGCCGGGCCCGAGGGCCGGGAGGTGAGCTTCGAGGCCCACACCGCCGACGCCCTGGTCAAGATGCTCCAGGGCCAGGGCAAAGGCCCGAGCGCCCGGGCCGACCTGGTGGTGGTGGTCGACCTGGCCGCTTACCGCCGAGGCCATGCCCACGCCGGCGAGACCTGCCACATCGTGGGCGGCGGTCCCGTAACTGTTGGCTTCGCCCGGGACACCGCCGACGATGCCTTCATAAAAGCGCTCACCCACGACGGTGTGCGCATCGAGACCGTGGCCCATTTCGGCCGCCACATACCGGCCGAGCTGCGCACCGCCCTCGAGCTGGGCGAGCCCCCCGGCTTTGACGGCGTGAGCTGCACCGAGCCCGGATGCAACCGCCGCTACGGCCTGGAATGGGACCACGTCGACCCCGTCGCCCACCACGGGCCGACCTCATATGACAACCTCCGCCCCCGATGTAAATTATGCCATTGGCAGAAAACCGAGCGGGACCGCCAGGCCGGCCTATTTGAGGCGACACAGCCACCGTGACGAGGTGGCGGCCGCACGGGCCGCATAGGCCGCACGGACCGTCTTCGCCCGGTTGCCTCGACACGAGGTGGCGGCCGCACCGGCCGCACAGGGCCGCTGGACGGTGCGGCTGACCACCGAGCTCTCAAAGGTTGCGCAAAATTCAAGGTCCCACGCCAACTACGAGGTGGTGGTGCTGGAGTGCTCGTTTAAGTTTGCCGGCTCGTGAAGCGTGAACCCCTGGCGGGCTTCCGTGCGAGCTCTTCTACGGCTCGTAGTACAACGCGAGTTCTGCCAAAGTCAGGGGGGCGGGTTGGACCGTAGCTTCGGGGTAACTCCCCCTGAGGATCCGTGTGAGGTTTCGCTCTGTCATAGAGCGCCGCCTAATAGCCCTCTGTTAAGCCGGCCGGGGCGAGCGCGGCGGCCCCCTCGTCGTCGGACATGATCTCGCTTATGGGTGACACCTTTCTCGACTCGACGTCCTCGGGGTCGGTAGAAAGCAGCAGTCGCACAACCTCGCCGACGTCCCATCGCTCCAGCAGGTCCTCCCAGAAGTCAAACCAGACAGCCGCTCCACCATCATCGGAACCACGGAGCAACTCGAGGCGCTGCCTCATTTTTTGGCGGGCCGCACCGGGTTCCCGGATGACGTTGAAGGCGGCGGCACGAGACATCTCGCTATTGAGCAATACGTCCGGGCTGATGTGAAGCTTCGACTTGACGGCCTCCCGGCCCCGGACGGCGTTCAACAGGCGGGCGGGGTCATCTCGGGCGACGGCGACCTCACGCCCGACTCGATGGCTGCGATATTCGACCGGGCCACACCGGAAGGCAACGAAGAGGCTCAAACCCACGGCCTTCGTCGCCTACGACAACCGGTTGATCGCCGCCGCCGAAGCCGCTGGGACCAAGACGGCCCGGCCACCTACTTCTTAAGGCCCTTTCTGGTCCCCGATAGGCCACCCGGCCAACGGCTCCGGGAGCGGCTCCCGGTAGACGATGGCCAAACGGCGGGTGCAGCGGGTGAGCGCCACGTACAGGGCGCGCAGGCCCTGGCCCTGCTCGGAGACGATCCGGGCCGGCTCTACGACCACGACCGAGTCAAACTCGAGGCCTTTGGCGTTGACCAGGGCCAGCAGGCTGACCTGGACGTCGAGGGCGCCGGCGCCGGCCTCACCGGCGGTGACACCGGCTCGGTCCAAGGCGGCGCGGGCCTCGTCCATGAGGGCGGCGGGGACGAGCACCCCGAGGCTGCCGTCCTCTCCCCCCGACGTCGACGCCACCGCCCGCACCTCCTCATTGACGGTGCGCGCCACCAGGGAGCCGAAGGTGCGGTCGTCATCGCCCCCGCCCGGGCCGTCTCCCCCGCCTGGGCCGTCCCAGGGGAGGAACCGCGGGGCTTGCCCCGTCTGGCGCACGGGTTCGGGCGCCTCCACCCCGGGCAGGGCGGCAGCCAGGACGGCGGCGGCTAGTTCCATGACCTCCGAGGGGGCGCGATAGCTCACGGAAAGATTGGCCATCCGCCAGCCCCGGCGCGCCGGCAAGTGCGCCACGATGTCGTCCCAGGACCCGGGCGCCCACGGCCCGGTGGCCTGGGCGATGTCCCCCACCAGGGTCATGGACCCCGAAAGCGAACGCCGGCCTACCATGCGCAGCTCCATAGGCGTGAGGTCCTGGACCTCGTCCATGACGATGTGGCCGTGGGTGCGGTGCTGGCGGTCCTCCGCCGCTCCCGGGCGATATGGCCCGAGCAGCCAGCTCGCCTCGTCCAGCAGGGGTATATCGGCCGGCGTCCAGGGGACGTCCTGCTCGGAGGCGCTCCTCGGCCGGTAAAGGGCGTCCGCCTCGGCTGGGCTCAGGACGCCCCGGGCGGCCACGTCGATGAGAGGCCTCGCCCCCAGGAGGTCGTGCCAGAGGGCCTCGGCCGAGAGGCGCGGCCACATGCGTTCCAACGCCTCGATCACCTCGGGGCGCCGGCGCAGGGCGTCGCCGAGCTCGCCCGGGCGCACCTGGGCCGGGGCGACGGGGCCCCCGGCGTCTTCCCCGCTGCCAGTTGGGGAAGGACCGGCCGACCTCTCCGCCTGGGCCGTCAACTGGTCCGAGAGGTGCTGCCAGAGGAGCGTCTCCACGGTACGGCGACGGGCGTTGTGGGGCCCGGAACGGCGTTTGGCCGCGGCCACGATCCCGGCTGAGGCCTCGGGGGTCAAGGTCAGCACCCACCGGCCGTAGGGGATCTGCACGGCTTTGCGCAGCGGCCGCTCCCGCTGGAGGACGGCCCGGCGCACGAGCCGGGCCATGCGCGGGTCGCCTTTCAACCTGGCCGTGGCCGGGCTCTCCGTGGCCGTGGGCCGGGCCGGTTTGTACAGCCCGGTGGCCGTCGACATCTCCACCCCCGTCTCTCCGAGGGAGGGAAGGACCTGGTCGATGTAGCGCAGGAAAGTGGGGTTGGGCCCGACCACGAGCACACCCTGCCCCTCCAGGGGGAAGCGGTGGGTGTACAGCAAGTAAGCGGCCCGGTGCAGTGCCACCGCCGTCTTACCTGTGCCCGGTCCCCCCTGGACGACGAGCACACCGGGCAGGGGCGCCCGGATTATCTCGTCCTGCTCGGCCTGGACGGTGGCGACTATGTCGCGCATACGGCCCGTGTGCGCCCGGCGCAGGGCGGCCATGAGCACGCTCGAGCCCGTCAGGCCCAGCGTCTCCGCCGCGCCGGCAGACCCCCCAGGGGCGAACAGTTCGTCCTCGAGGTCGAGCACGCGCCGGCCTTCGGTAAGGAAATGGCGGCGCCGGCGCAGGCCCATGGGGTGAGCGCCCGTGGCCCGGTAAAACGGTTCGGCCACCGGGGCCCGCCAGTCCACCACCAGCGGTTCGTGGTCGACGTCCGATAGCGCCAGGCGCCCAATGTGGAAGCTCTCGATGGCGCCATTGGGGGCACCAGGCCCGCTGCCGGCATCGGTCGTCCCGGCATCGATCGTCCCGGCATCGGGCGCATCGGGAGGGCCGGCGGCGTCAATGCGCCCGAAAATGAGGGCCTCCCGGCCGAGTTCCAGCTTCTCTAGGCGGTTCAAGCTGTTGCGGACCCTGATATCACGCTCGGTGAAGGACTGGAACGTGCCGCCCCTCTCCCGGAACGCCTCTCTCAGCTGCTCCTGGGTCTGGGCCCGCACGGCCTCCAGGCGCGCCAGTGCCCGGTCCAGATGAGCCTGTTCGGCGGGCAGGTCAGGGTGCGCCATAGGCCAAACTGTCTACTCTTATGGGCTGGCCGGCGTGCCGCAAGCCGGGCTGGGTCGCCGGGTGGCCGGGCGGCACTGGCCGAGCGCCGGTACCCACACCCCCGACGATCCCGGGCCGCGGCGGCCGCCCCGGTAGCGTTGGCCGATGGCCACCAACCTGCCGCCTTTCCTGGCCGCGTGCCGGGGCCAGGCCGTGCCTTACACGCCGGTCTGGTTCATGCGCCAGGCCGGTCGTTCGTTGCCCGAGTACCGCGCCCGGCGTGGGCCGGGGAGCATCCTCGACGCGGTGCGGGACCCGGCCCTGGCGGCAGAACTGACCCTGCAGCCCGTCCGTCGCTACGGCGTGGACGCCGCCGTGCTCTTCTCCGACATCGTCGTCCCCGTCATCGACTTCGGCGTCGACGTCGCCCCGGGCACCGGGCCCGTGGTGGAAAAACCGTTCCGCGACGCGGCCGACCTCGACCGGCTACGCCCGGTGCCGTCCCCGTTCGTGGACGAAGCCCTCCGCCTGGTCACCGCCGAGTTGGGCCACCTGCCGGTGCCAGTACCGGTCATCGGCTTCGCCGGCGGCCCGTTCACCCTGGCCAGCTACCTGGTGGAAGGCGGCCCTTCCCAGGGTTTCGCCAAGGCCAAGGCCTTGATGTGGTCCGAGCCCGGGCTGTGGGGAGAGCTCATGCAACGCCTGGCCGAGATCACCCTGGCCAGCCTGCGGGCCCAGGTCTCGGCGGGGGCGGCCGCCGTCCAGATCTTCGAGAGCTGGGGCGGGGCCCTCTCCCCTGCCGACTACCGGCGCTACGTCTGGCCCGCCCTGCACACCGTCGTGAACGGACTGGCCCCCCAACAGGTTCCCCGTATCGTCTTCGGCGTGGGGGCGGGAGAGCTCCTGGCCGATTTCGCCCGGGCCGGTGCCGATGTCGTGGGGGTCGACTGGCGGGTGCCCCTCGACGAGGCCCGCCGCCGCGTTGGGCCCGAAGTGGGCGTGCAAGGCAACCTCGACCCCACCGCCTGTTTGGCGCCCTGGCCCGTCCTGGCCGACCAGGCCCGGGCCGTACTGGCCGCCGCCGGGCCCACCGGCCACGTGTTCAACCTGGGCCACGGCGTCCTGCCCGCCACTGACCCCGACCAGCTAGCCCGCCTGGTCGAGTTGGTTCACACGGAGACGGCCGCACTGGGGCCACGGCCTCGGCCTGAGACGCCGGGACCGCTGGGCCCGCGGGGGCCCGACGGCACCTCGGACGGCGACGCCGACGGCACCTCGGGCGGGGACGCAGACGGCGGTTCGGGCTGAGGCACGGGCGTCGCCTCGGGCTGGAACACGGTGGTCGCCTCGGGCGGGGACGCGGACGGCGCCTCGGGCTGGAACACGGCCGCCGCCCGGCTGCGCCGGTTCAGGACGTGGTCGGCAATTATCACGGCCGCCGCCGAATAGGTGCTCTTCTGGCCTCCAGGGAAACGAACGCATTGGGGGTGGGCGCAGCCGGTCCAGTAGGCGCCGTCATCGGCGCGCAGGTGACGCGTCCAGCTCAGTAATTTCTCTGCTTCGGCGGGGCAACCGGCCCGGTTCGCGGCCATGGCGCATTCCGCGGTCTCGGCCGCCGTGACCCAGAAATTATCGGCTACGCAGCGAGCGCCCAGGCCTTGCGCCACGAACTCGTGCCAGCGCCCGGCCAGTTGCCGGCGCCCCACGGCCGGCTCCAGCGCGCCGCTGAGGACCGGGTAGTACCAGTCCATGGCCCAGCGCTGTTTGGGTGCGAAAGTCATGGGTTTTTCCGCTACCGCCCTGGCTATCCTGTCCGCCGCCGCCGCCCAGTCAGACCGGTCGTAGCCGAGCACGGCGGCAATCTGCACGGCACAACGCAAGGATTGTTGGAGCGACGAGTTCGCCGCCAACAGCGCGAAATTACCGGGGACGCCGTCGGGGCCCACAGACCATACGATTTCTCCCCCCGGGCGTTGATAACCGAGGCACCAGGTGATCGCCCGTTCTATCATCGGCCACAACGCTTCCAGCAATGCGGGACCGTCTTCGTTCAATTGCGCGCACCACCACGCGCCCGTGGCCGGATAGGCGCAAACATTGGGGTCCCGGCGGGGTTCGGTGACCCCGTCGGCGACGTAAAACGTGCACCAGCCTCCCTCGGGCAACTGCTGGGCGGCCAGCCAGTCAAAGGCCCGTTGGACCTCCGCCCACCGCCCGGCCGCGGCCAGGGCCATGGTGGCCTCCACGTGGTTCCAGGGGTCGCCGTGCCCACCCCGGTACCAGGGGACCAGACCGTTTGGTAATTGCAACGACGCGATCCACGCCGCCGTCTGTCCGATCTCGACCAGCGACAACGAGCTCATGGTTTGCGGGCGTAGATAACGAGGCTTTTGCCCAGCACGGGGTTCAACAACGCCTCGGGCCAACGGGTGAGCGGGGTTTTGGCGGTCATGTCCCAGACGAGGAGCCGGTGGTAGGCGCGCACGAGCCGGTTGTCCTCCCGGCCGATGCCGACCAGGCAGCGCAGCCACCAGTAGGGGCTGTGCAGGGCGTGGGCATGGTGCGCCCGGCCCGGCACCAGGCCGGCGCGCCGCAACCGCCGGCGCAGCTGGGCGCGACGGTAAATGCGGACGTGGCCACCGGGCACGTTGTGGTACTCCGAGGACAGGGCCCAGTTGACGACCTCGGGGAACCACCGGGGCACGGTGACCGCCATCGTCCCCCCACCCCGCAGCACCCGGGCCAGTTCGGCCAGGACGGCGGCGTCGTCGGGGACGTGCTCCATCACCTCGGCGGCGATGACCTTGTCGAAGATGGCGTCCGGGAAGGGCAACGCCCGCCCGTCGCCGACCACGGCGTGGCCCTGGCCACCCGAGTTGGCGGTGTCCTTGTCCTCCTCCAGCATCGCCGCCATCCAGGCGCTGGCGCCCTCGATCTCCTTGGGGTCCGAGTCGACAGCGGTGGCCACCGCGCCCAGCCGCATGGCTTCCAGGGCATGGCGGCCGCCGCCGCAGCCGAAGTCGAGCAGGCGCTGCCCGGGGACAAGGCCGAGCCAGCCGTAGCGCAAAGTCAGCATACGGGGCGGCCCGGTCCGTTCTCGGGCGCGGCCAGGACGTGCCTGTTCTCGTGCTCGGCCAGGACGTGCCTGTACTCGTGCTCGGCCAGGACGTGCCGGTACTGCTCGACCACGCCGGTGGCGCAGCGGGCCCAGGTGAAGCGCTCCAGCACCCGGCGCCGGCCGTTGTGGCCCAGGCGGGCGGCCAGCTCGGTCGCCCCGCCGCCGGCGCCGGACAGGAGCCGTCCCAAGGCCACGGCCAGGGCGCCGGCGTCGGCCGGCGGGACCAGGAGGGCGGCGTGGCCGTCGGGGCCCACCACCTCGGGCAGGGCGCCCCCCATGGTCGCCACCACCGGGACCTCGCACGCCATCGCCTCCACCGCGGGGAGCGAGAAGCCTTCATAGAGGGAGGGGACGGCCACCACGGACGCTTCCCGGTACAGCTCGACCAGCTCGTCGTCGCTCACCCCGGGCCGGAACGTGACCGCCCCCTCGAGGCCCAGCCGCTCGATGGTCCGGGCGGTGTCGCTGGCCGGGCGGGGCTGGCCCACCACCACCAGGTGCGCCCCGGGCTCGTCCGTGCGCAGCTTGGCCAGCGCCTCGAGCAGGTAGGCCAGCCCCTTGAGGGGGACGTCGGCGCTGGCCGTCGTCATGACCCGGCCCGGCACCCGAGCGGACCGGCCGCCGCCTGGCCCCGGGCGGAAGAGCTCGTGGTCGGCACCTATGGGGACTATGGCGACGCGTTCGGGGGCGACGCCCATCTGTTCGACGATGTCTCGCCGGGACGTCGAGGACACGGTGAGCAAGCGGGGCAGGCGCCGGGCTACCCGGTTTTGCATGCGGACGAAGCCGTACCAGCGCCGCAGGGAGACCTCCCGGCCCCAGCTCCCGGCGTGGGCCAGGTCGACCAGCCGGTCGACGGTCACCGGGTGGTGGCAGGTACCGATGAGGGGCCAGCCGTCGTTCATGAGGCCGAGCAGACCGGTGCCGAAGGACTGGTTGTCGTGGACGATGTCCAACCGGCCCCCCCAGCCCGCCAGCACCCGCCGGGCCCGCAGGCTGAAGGTGCGGGGCTCAGGGAAACCTCCCGTCATCATGGTGCCTACCTCGGCCAGGTCGACCCAGTCCCGGATCTCCCGGGGCCGGGGCAGGCGGAAGGGGTCAGGTTCCCGGTACAGGTCGAGGCTGGGGACCTCGACCAGCCTCACCCCGTCGGCCTCATCGAGGACGGGCCAGGGCTGGCCGGCGAGAACGGTCACGTCGTGGCCGTGGCGGGCCAGCTCCCGGGACAGGTAGCGGGTGTAGACGCCCTGGCCGCCCGAACGGGGGTTGCCCCGGTAGACGAGCAGGGCGACGCGGAGGTGTTCTCTTTCGCTGGCCCTGGCGCCGGCGGGCCCTATCTCCGGCCGAGCAAAACTGGGGCACCGACCGGACATGTGGGGTACAGCGTGGCCGCCCGGCAACGGCTGGTCAAGCTGGGCCAGGTGGGGCGCGGCGCAGCAGCCGCAGCGAGCCGACCGCGGCCACCTCCTCCCATTCGCCCGACGCCCGGGCCTGGCAGAAGATCTCGTACGGCACCTGCCCACCTTCGGCGGGGTCGGCGAACACGTCGTGGAGGGCCAGTGTCCCGCCCATCGCCACCTTGGGGGCCCAGGACCTGTAGTCGGCCCCGGCCACGGCCGCCCCGTGGCCACCATCGATGAACAACAGCGACAGGGGCGCCGCCCACGCCCTCGCCACCGGCACGGAACCCCCCACCACCAGGACGACGCTGCCCTCGAGACCGGCCTGGTGGATGGTGCGCCGGGCATACGGGAGGGTGTCGATCATCCCGGTGGCCGGGTCGACGACGTCGGGGTCGTGGTGCGCCCAACCCGGTTGGAGCTCCTCCGAACCCCGGTGGTGGTCGACACTGAACAGGACCGTCCCCGTCTGGCGGGCCGCCGCCCCCAGGTAGGTGGCCGACTTCCCGCAGTAGGTCCCGATCTCCAGAAAGGGACCGAGGCCGCTAGGCCCGGCGACCAGCCCGGCCCCGTACAGCGCCATGCCCTCGGCCTCGGGCATGAAGCCCTTGGCCGCCCGCGCCGTGCGCAGCCAGAGGGGCGCCGAGGGGGCCAGCGCCTATCGTCCGGCCCGGGCCGGACCTTCCCACGCCGGCTCTACCGGACGGGCGACACCAGGTCCGACGGCCATCGGCGCGCCGCCGGTAGCAGGGGGCGGGCCAGCCGTGGCGCTGGCGCTGACAGCCGTGGCGCTGGCTCTGGCCGCCGCCGTGGGGGCTTCCGAAGGGCTCGACGGGACCTCGGCCCCGCCACCCCGGTCGGCGAAAACGACGTGGTTGAAGATCACGAACTTCACGATCCACACCACGCCGTAGGCGAACAGCGACGCCCCCATGATGGCCAGCGCCCGGCCCAGCCCGTGGACGCCGTGGTGCTTGCACAGGCTGTCGGCGATCTCCACCGTCCCGGTCGAGGCCAGCCAGCCCAACAGGGTCAAAGACCAGAACGGTACGATCTCTCGCCACATGTGGCTCTTGCCGCTCTTGCCCCACGCCCACTTCCGGTTGAGCTCGTACGACGCCGGGGTCGCCATCACGGCGCCGATGGTGTTGGCCGCGATCCCCGACAGGCCGAAGACCCAGGCGCAGACCAGGATCGTCGCCTGGCTGATGACTATGGCCACCACCGAGACCATCGAGTACCGGATGAACTTGTGCATCGGCCGGTCGCCCCGGGTCGGGGAGAGCACCCGGTCCACTACCGGCAACCGGAGCACGCCCCGGACCAGGGGGGCGCGCCTCAGCCGGTCGTACAGACTGACGCGCTCGGCACGACGCGGCGACGCGTCTGAACTGAGAGGCACCACTTCAGTTTAGTTGGCGGCGGGACTACTGCCCACCCGGCCCCGGGGACCGTCGTAACCTTCACCGTCTTTTCAGCTCAGGGACCGGCGGGCCGCCGCAGTCGCGGCGCTGACGAGCCTCGTGTCCTCACCCACGTGCTCGTGCGTCTAGCATCGGCCGGAATGGCCAAAGCCGACGTCCTCACGCCTCAAGCGACCGATTTTCCCCAGTGGTACCAGGACATCCTGGCCAAGGCGGAGCTGGCCGAGGGAGGGCCGGTGCGGGGCACGATCGTCATCCGGCCGTACGGCTATGCCATCTGGGAGCGCATGCAGGCCGAGATCGACGCCCGCATCAAGGCGGCGGGAGCGCAAAACGCCTACTTCCCGTTGTTCATCCCCGAGAGCTACTTCCGGCGCGAAGCCCAACACGTAGAAGGCTTCAGCCCCGAGCTGGCCGTCGTCACCCACGGCGGGGGCAAGAAGCTGGAAGAGCCCGTAGTCGTCCGGCCGACCAGCGAGACGATCATCGACTCCTTCCTGGCCAAGTGGATCCAGAGCTACCGCGACCTGCCAATGCTTTTGAACCAATGGGCCAACGTCGTGCGCTGGGAACTGCGGCCTCGGCTGTTCCTGCGGACAACCGAGTTCCTGTGGCAGGAGGGCCACACCGCCCACGCCACCGAGCGGGACGCCCACGAGTACGCCCTGCGCATCCTGCGCGACGTCTACGAGGACTTCATGGTCAACGTGCTCGCCATCCCCGTGGTGGTAGGGCGCAAGACGGCCCTGGAGCGCTTCGCCGGCGCCACCACCACGTGGAGCACCGAGGCCATGATGCGCGACGGCAAGGCGCTGCAGATGGGGACGAGCCACGAGCTCGGCCAGGGCTTCGCCAAGGCCTTCGACATAAGTTTCCTCGACCAGAGCGGCCAGAAGTCGTTCGTGTGGCAGACGTCGTGGGGAGCGTCGAGCCGCTTGATGGGAGCGCTCATCATGGCCCATGGAGACGACGCCGGGCTGCGCCTTCCCCCCCATCTGGCCCCGGTCCAGGTGGTCGTGCTGGCCGTGCGGACCGAGGACGGCGCCGGCGAGGCAGCCGCCCAGCTGGCCGCCGGGCTGCGGGCCGCCGGCATCCGAGTGGAACTGGACGCACGGACGGAGGTGGCCTTCGGCCGGCGGGCCGTGGGCTGGGAGCTGAAAGGCGTCCCCGTCCGCCTGGAGGTCGGCCCCCGGGACCTGGCCGCCGGGACCGTGGTGCTGTGCCGGCGGGACGACGCCACCAAAGCGCCGGTGCGCCTGGCCGACGTGGTGGACGAAGTGAAGAGGGTGCTCGAAGCCGCCCAGGCTTCCCTGATGGCCGAAGCCCGGACGATGCGCTCCGAGCGCACGGTCGAGGTGAGCCGGCTCGAAGAGGCCGAAGAGGCCACGCAGTCCGGCTTTGCCGTGCTCCCGGGGTCGTTGCTGACGAGCGGGGACGGCAAGGGCGAGGAGCGGCTCAACGCCGCCGGGGTCAGCGTGCGAGCGCTGCACCGGCCCGACGGCTCCCTGCCCAGCCCCGACGAAGACGTCGCCGACCTGGTAGCGGTGGTGGCCCGGGCCTACTGAACGGCGCTACCAGCATGGCGCCAGGGCCCGAGGCGATCAGGCTCCCGATTTGAACCTGTACACGTTTGTCTGCCGGGCCTCGAAACCGACCTTCTGGTAGAGCCGGTTCGCCGCCTCACGCGATGGCCGGGACGTAAGGTCCACGGTTTGCGCGCCGAGTTCGCTGGCCAGTTCGAGGGCGGCCCGGGTGAGGGCCTCCCCCGCTCCTCGCCGGCCGGCGGAGCTGTCGACGACGACGTCCTCGATCCAGGCCCGGACGCCAGTAGGTATGCGAAAAACGACGAGGGTGAGCATGCCCACTATGGGCCCCCGGCCACCGTCGCCCGCTGATCCCCGGGCCGGGACGTCCGCGCCCTCGATCTTGAGCTCGTCGTCCCGGGCCACCAGGAGCGTGGTGGCCGGCGAGGTGACGATCTCCTCGATCTCGGCGTCGCTCAGGGCCGGGGCCGAAGATGAGAGCTGGGGTAACAGCCGATGGACAGCACTGACCAGTTCATCGGTCACTTGGCTTGCCGCGGAGACATGGACCACATGAAGAGCCTACGTGCGCCACCGGGCCACAACCGGGACCTTCGCCCGGACCTTCGCCGGGACCTGGGCCGGGCATGGCATTGTCGTCCCATGAGCAACAGGCGCTCCCGGCCGTGAGCGAGAGGAACGACTGGGCCGAGCTGCTGGCCTATGACCGCGAATACGTCTGGCACCCCTACGCTCCCCTACCGGCATCGTTGGCGCCTTTACCAGTTGTCTCGGCGTCGGGCGTGCGCCTGCGCCTGGCCGACGGGCGCGAGCTGGTGGACGCCATGTCCTCGTGGTGGACGGCGATATGGGGCTACCGTCACCCCGTCCTCGACGCCGGTGTGCGCCAGCAACTGGACAGCATGGCCCATGTCATGTTCGGGGGCCTCACCCACGCTCCTGCCATCGAGCTGGCCCAACGCCTGGCGGCCATCGCCCCGACGGGCCTCGACCACGTTTTCTTCGCCGACACCGGGTCCGTCTCGGTGGAGGTCGCCATGAAGACGTGCGTCCAGTACCAGGGGAACACGGGGCGGCCCCAACGGACCAGGTTCCTGGCCCTGGCCGGCGGCTACCACGGCGACACCCTGGGGGCGATGTCGGTCTGCGACCCGCTGGGCGGGATGCACCACCTGTTCGGCGGCGCCCTGCCCCATCAGATCTTCGCTCGCCGCCCTCCGCCGGGCGAAGGCGTCGACCTCGGCTGGGAAACCCACGTGCGCGAACTGGCCCGTCGCCACAGCCATGAGATCGCCGCCGTCGTGGCCGAGCCGGTCGTCCAGGGGGCCGGGGGCATGTGGTTCTACGACCCCGGGTACGTGCGCGTCCTGCGCGAGGTCGCGGACGAGCACGGCTTCCTGCTCCTCCTCGACGAGATCGCCACCGGTTTCGGCCGCACTGGGGCCCTGTTCGCCTCGGAGGCGACCGGCGTCGCCCCCGACCTGATGTGCGTGGGCAAGGCCCTGACCGGCGGTTATCTGACGCAGTCCGCCATGCTGTGCACAGCCGAGGTGGCGCGGGTGGTCTCGGGGGGGGAAGCGGGGTGCTTGATGCACGGGCCGACGTTCATGGCCAACCCGCTGGCATGTTCGGTCGCCCTGGCTTCCCTTGGGCTACTCGCCTCCGGCCAGTGGCAGCTGGACGTGAGGCGGATCGAAGCGGGCCTGAAGTCGCTGCTGGCGCCGGCTCGCGCCCGGCGCGGCGTCAAGGACGTCCGGGTACTGGGCGCCATCGGCGTCATCGAGCTCGACCACCCCGTCGACGTGGCCGCCGCCACCGAGGCGGCCGTCTCCCGGGGAGTGTGGATCCGCCCGTTCCGGGACCTCATCTACACGATGCCGCCCTACGTGACCGCCGACGACGACCTGGCCACCATCGGCGAGGCCATGCTGGCGGCCGCCGCCGCCAGCTGAGCAGGCGTCGGCCGGGAGCTCTGTGGACTAACTGTCGGAAGCCGGGAGCTCTGTGGACTAACTGTCGGAAAACAGAAGGAAATGGACAACACGCCGCCCTCAGGCAAGGAACTGCGAAAATCGAGGGCCCTAACGGGGGGGGTAACAGGGAGTTACGCGCAAGTACAGGCGGAGGGACGGTGTCAGGACTTCTATCCGGCCCCACTGGCGGGCACGGCTCTGCGGGACGTCGTAAAGGGCGGGCCGGGCGTCAGCTTCGGCTGACAAAAACGCGAAAAAGACCCGCCTTCCTCTCCGCTAGGCCTGGGAGCAAGGCCCGGGCGGACGGCTAGCGGGAGACATCGGCCAGGTCCTTGAGCAACGCCGGCCCCATGAAGACCAGGAGCACCGCCAGCAACACGCCGGCCGTGAGCATGGCGGCGGGGACGTTGAAGACGGACGCGATGGCGCCGCCCAGCACCGCCCCGGCCGGCGCCGCCACCCCGACGGCCAAACGGTGGACGCCTCCGACACGACCGAACGCTTTGCGGGGGATGAGGCGCTGACGGGTGGTCACCGAGCCCACGTTGGAGACGGCCACGCCGATCTCCTGCAGACCGAAAACGAACACGGCGAGGACGGCTGAGCGGGTGAAGGAGAGACCGACGTAGCTCAACGTGGCCAGCACGGCCCCGCCCACGATCAACCGGCCGGGCCCGAACCGGCGCTGCAACCTCCCGCCGGAGAAGGCGCCGATGACGCCGACCAGCGACGCCGCCGCCAGGAACACGCCGTACCCGGTGTTGCTCAAGTGCAAGGTCCGCTTCCCGTACACCACCAGCAGGGCGAGCACCATGTTCTGGGAGAACGCCAGCACGGCGACCGTTGCCGCCAGGAGCTTGAGGGAGCGCTGCTGGCGGAACAGCTCCAGGCCGTGGCGGAGGTCCGTCCCCAAGCCGGACCGGTGCAGGCCGCGCCCGCTCCGGCGTCCGCCTGAGGCCCGGTTACGGCCCTCCCGTCCGCGCCCGGCGGCGTTGGCCGGAGCGGGGACAGGGGCGGCGGCGTGACGGGCTGGGCGGCCGTAGCGCTGCAAGCTGGCCCGCACCAGGACGGCGGACACAAAGAAGCTGGCCGCGTCGGCCAGGAAGGGCAGCCGCCGGGCGAGCGAGAACAGCAGGCCGCCCACGCCGGGGCCCAGGAGCTGCTCACCGGCGCCCTCGACCGCCACCAGGCGCCCATTGCCGAGGGCGAGTTGGTCGGGCGCGGGCACGACGTCAGGTACAGATGCCTGCAAGGCCAGGGTGTAGGCGACGTCGCAGACGGCGATAACCACCGCCACCAGGTACACCATGACCAGGTCAGCCGAACCGAGCGTCATGGCCGCCACCAGTCCGGTCAGGGCCACGCCCGAGACCAGGTTGCAGGCGACCATCATCCGGTGGCGGTCCATGCGGTCGGCCAGCAGGCCGGCCGGCAATGCCGCAATTGCCGCCCCGGCCCTATTTGCCGCGGTCACGCCGGCGATGACGAGGGGGCTGCGGGTAAGCGTGATCGTCAATAGCGGTAATGCGACGGCAACAAGTCCGTCGCCGCTGCCGGAGATACCCGTCGCCCACCAGAGACGCCAAAACGACGTCCCTAACGGACGCCGGGGCTGGGGCGCTTCCGCCGTCGAAGGTACTTCAACAGAGTCGTCGGGAGGCCTGGGTGGGCCATTATCGGGCGCGCCGCCAATATCCCGCGTCACCCGTCCAACTGAGGTCAACCAACACCTCCCCCGACTGCCAGGTCCGACTACGCCCCGACCGAATAGACGGGCGTCAGGTCGATCCGAAGGCTACCAGGGTCGCGCTCGCACCAGGGTGGATGCTCTCAGGTGCGCCAGTAGGGGTGCCAGCGAGTTTCGCCCAATAGCGTCTGGCTCCCTTTTGTGCCGCTTCGTTTTTCAGTCAGCCCCGAAACCACGGAGGGACATTGGCACCCCCTTTCGGCACAAAACCACGAAATGATGGTTGGCCATATTCAGATTCTTCCCCATCTATGGGCTTTGTGTCCAGAGAAATCGCAAAACGAGAAGATCATGCCGGTTTGACCGGCCGAATGTCACTGTGCGTGGCCGTTTACAGGTCTGGGCCCGGCCGCTAACATTGTCTGAAGTTCGAGGTGGGCACCTGTCGAGTTCTTGGGCCGGCTGTCCCATCTCCGGAACGAGGCCGTTGAGCACGCAAGGACTGAGCACGCAAGGACTGAGCACGCAAGAACAGGGGACAACTAAGCCCGAGGGGCGCACGGGTCAGCTTTCGGTGGTGCGCGCCCTGGTGCTGGCCAGCCTCCTGGCCGCCGGCACCGCCCTGCTCTACGTCACCGAGCTACAGGGCCTTAAGCCAGCCGGTGGCGACCGCCCCGAGCTGTGGGTCGTGGTGGCGCTGGGCATCTGGGCCTCCTTCGCCCAACCTGTCCCCGTCCGCAACCGCCAGTCCAGCCTGTCCATCGCCCTGTCGGAGATCCCGGCGCTGGTCGGCGTGGTGTTCTTGGCCCCGGGCCCGGCATTGCTGGCCATCTCGTGCGGCCACCTCGGCGCCAGCGTCCAGCGCCGCCTGCCGCCCATCAAGGCCCTCACCAACTGGCTCCTCTACCTGGCCGGCGTGGCCCTGGGGATCCTGGCCTACGACAAGACCATCGGGGGTTACTCCCCCACCAGCGCCCACGGCTGGGCGGTGACCTTGTTGACCATCACCCTGATCAACGCCGTCGACCTCTGCCTCCTGCTGGTGCTCATGGCGGCGGTGGACCCTCGTTGGCGACGCCCGCCGCTGCGCAGCATCGGCATCCAGGGCGGGGCCGGCGTGGCCGTGTGCTCGGCCGGGGGCCTGGTGGCGGTGTCCTTGATCTGGGCCAACACCTGGGGGGTGGTGCTGTTCATCGCCATCGCCGTCGCCGCCAACCTGGCCTACCGCGGCACCATGATGTCGGGCCAGCGCTACGCCAACCTGGAGAAGCTCTACGAGTTCACCCGCACCCTCGGTTCGCTGGTGGAGGCGGACGACGTCATCGCTACCGTCCTCGACGAGGCCCGCACCCTGGTGTCCGCCGGTTCCGCCGAGCTCGTGGTCCCCCTGGGAGCACCGGACGACCAGCTCGCCCTGCGCTGCACATTGACGAGCGACGGGCCTCCCGAGGTCGAGCAACGCTCTGCTCTTTCTCCTCTCGACAGCCTCGCCTGCCAGCGGGGCGCACTGATGTTCGGGGACGGTTCCCGGGCGGACGAAGACCTCGCCGTGGCCATGGCCGAGCGGGGGCTCAAAGAGGCGATGATCGCCCCTCTCCAGCGGGCCGACCCCGGGGCCGGTTACCTGCTGGTCACTAACCGGGCCTTCCGCCACGAGGGCTTCAAGCCCGCCGACCTGCGCTTCTTTGAGGCGCTCGCTGCCAATGCAGGCGTGGCCCTGCGCAGCAGCAAGCTCCTCGAGCAACTACGCCAGGAGGCCGCCGTCCGCCAGTACCAGGCGCAGCACGATGCGTTGACGGGCTTGCCCAACCGGGCGCTGTTCGTCGAGCAGCTGGAGGAGGCCCTCGTCCAGTCCCCGGCCGAGGGCCGGGTGGCGGTGATGCTGATCGACCTGGACGGCTTCAAAGAAGTCAACGACACCCTCGGCCACCACACAGGAGACGCCGTGCTGCAGGCGGTCGCCCAGAGGCTGGCCCCATTGAGCGCGCCGAACAACCTGGTCGCCCGCCTGGGAGGCGACGAGTTCTCCGTGCTCCTGCGCAGTGCCCCCGAGGAGGAGACGATCGCCGTGCTGGCGGACCAGGTCATGGACCTGATCGGCGAGCCCATCGGCGTCGAGGGCCTGCTGCTCGACGTGAGGGCGAGCCTCGGGGTGGCCGTCTCGCCCGCGCTCAGCCAGGACGCCAGTGGCTTGCTGAGCCACGCCGACATCGCCATGTACGCGGCCAAGGGGTCGGGGGGCGGGCCTCACTTCTACGACCGGGCCGAAGACCATTCGACCTTGAGACGCCTCCGGCTCGCCACCGAACTGCGCCGCGCCATCGAAGGCAACGACCTCGACGTCTGGTACCAGCCCGTCATTCAGTTGGACACCGGGGCCGTCGTGAGCTGCGAGGCTCTGCTGCGCTGGAGCCATGACCAGTTCGGGCCGATCTCCCCCGTCGAGTTCATCCCCGTGGCCGAGAGCGCCGGCCTGATCGACCAGCTCACCTGGTGGGTGCTGGAAACGGCCCTGCTGCAGGCCAGGGCGTGGCGGGAGACGTTCCCGGGCCTCAACGTGGCGGTAAACCTCTCCGCCCGGAGCCTCATGAGCCTGGACATATCCCTGCGGGTCGACCAGGCGCTGCGTTCCGCCGCCCTGGCCCCGACGGCCCTGACCCTGGAGCTCACCGAGTCGTCGGCCATGGCCGACCCGCAGAGCTCGGAGCGGGCGCTGCGCGACCTGCAAGCCCTGGGCGTCAACCTGTCCATCGACGACTACGGCACCGGCTTTTCATCGCTCAGCCGGCTCAAGCACCTTCCGTTCCAGGAGCTCAAGATCGACCGGTCGTTCGTCAGGGAGATGATCTACGACCGGGGCGACGAGGCCATAGTCCGTTCGACCATAGAGCTCGCCCGTAACCTGGGCCGCACCGTCACCGCCGAGGGCGTGGAGGACCAGGCCACCCTGCAACACCTCCAGAGCCTCGGCTGCCACGCCGCTCAGGGCTTCTTCCTGGCCCGGCCCCTCCCCGCCCCCCAGTGCGAAGCCTGGCTCCTGGCCGCGTCGGACGCCCTGCGCACCACCCTGCGGGTACCGCGTCTGGGCGAGCGGGGCCTGGGCGAGCGGGGCGCCAAGGCCCCTCCCCGCAACGGGCAAGCCCGCAACAGTTGAGCCGTTACTTGGGGAACGGCTTCTCGCTGTAGACCACCGTGCGCTCCATGTCCTTGGGGGCCTTGCCGGTGATGTGCACCACCAGCTTCTCGAACAGCCATCCCGCCGGTGTTTTCACCGGGTCGCTGAGGGTGAAGTTCGCCGCCGTCTTGTCCCAGGTCTTGCTGGCCGCACAGTAGGGGACGCAGGTGTTCCAGGTGTCGGTGCCGCGGGCGTAAGCGCCAGCGGCCGTCCACTTCGTCCAGACGAGCTTTACAGCTTGGTCGTTGGCGTCGGCGCAGGCCAGGATGAGCGAGGCCGGCCGCACCTCGGGTTTGCCGAGGCCGCAGTCTTCCACCGCCGGCTTGGCTTTGGTGCCCATAGTCGTGGCCGGCGTCGCCATGGGCGCCCGGGCCGGCTGGGCCTGGGCCAGGCCGGAGGTGACGGCGCCGGCGATGGCGAGGGTGGCGACGGCGGCGCTGGTCCGGCGCCAGGGTGAGGAGCTCATGGTTCGCACACTGTACAAGACGCTCATAGACGACCTCCGGTTCCTTCAGGTGCCGGCGACGGCCACCACGGGGAGATGGCCCATAAGGCCGTTCGGCACCGCGAAGGGTTTGGCGTCGCCGAACCCGAAGACCGAGCCGTCGGACGCGGCCATGAAATAGCCGTCGTTGTCGGGCGTCAGGGCTATGCCGACAATGTCGCTGGCCGTGACCCCCTCTCCGGGCAGGGAGCCGTGGAAGTCCACCCCTTTCCCGAAGACGAAGGCGCCACCGTCGCGGCCGACCAGGACATAGCCCGTACCGGCAGACGACGGGAGTATCGCCCGGATGTCGTGCACGTGGGCCCTGATCCCGGGCAGCGAGCCGTAGAAGCGGGCGGGCCCGAAGGCGAACACGCCTCCGTCCGAGCCCACCAGCACGTACCCGCCGCCAGGCCCGGCGACCATGCCCACTATGTCGTTGACCCGCTTTTTCATTTTCAGGCCGGGGACAGAGCCGTGGTAGGCGGCGTCGCCGAAGGCAAAAAGCCCGCCGTCCCGTCCGACCAGCCAGTAGCCGCGGCCGTCGTAGGTCGGGGCCAGGGCCACGATGTCCGACGCCTTTATGCCCGATCGGGGCAGGTCCCCGCGAGATAGGGCGTCCCCGAAGGCGGCCACCGTCCCGTTGGCGGTGACCACCCAGTAGCCCTTGCCCCCCGGAGCGCCGGCGATGCCCACCACCGGCCCGGTCACGGCCGTTGTCACGAGGCCGCCCAAGGACGGGGCGGCGCCGGCGCCGTAGACCGAGCCGCCCCGGGTGGCCAGCCAGTAACCGGGCAACGGCAGGCGCACGGTCTCGCCGTAGAGCCCCGAAGCGGACGGGCCGAAGTCGCTGTCGCCCGAAAAGGCGGCCTCGACCACATGCTGGCCTCCGGTCCAGTAAGCGACCGAGCAGGCCGCCCGCCCGTTGGCCGAACTTACGGTGATGGACTCACAACCGGCGATGGCGGCGCCGCCGTCGATGAAGTCGACCGTGCCCCCGTCGGGCGGGGGCGTGACCACGGCCGTGTAGGTCACCGCCTGCCCGATCGAGGCGGGGTTGACCGAGGTCGACATCGACGTCGTGGTCGAGGTGGTGACCTGGGCGGCCATTGACAACGACCAGGTGCCTGACCTCATGGTCTCGCCCAGCCCGCGGTCCTCGCTCCCATTGTTGTAATAGCCCGAAGCCACGCACGCGCCGGACGACGGACAGGACACGGCGTTGAGCACGTTGGTGGCCGAGGGTTCGTCCGGGCTTAGGGCCACGGCCCAGGCGGCACCCGACAGGGTTTCTATGACCATCTCGTCCGTGGACCCGTTGTAGTAGTAACCCACGGCCACGCACGAGCGCGACGAGGTACAGGCCACAGAGTTGAGGACGTTGGTGGCCGGGGTCTCGTCCGGACTGTGGACGACCCTCCACCGCCCGCCGGCCAACCTCTCCGCCAGGGTTTGGTCTTTGCTCCCCGTGTAGTAATACCCCACGGCATCGCACGAGGTCGATGCCGTACAGGCCACGCCGTTCAAGCCGTTGTTGCTGGGACCTTGATCGGGGCCGGCACTGAGCTCCCATGCCCCTTTGGCCAGCGTTACCACCAGGTTTTGGTCTTTGCTCCCCGTGTAGTAGTAGCCGACCGCCACGCACGAACCAGCCGACGCGCAGCTCACGGCGCTCAAGAAGTTGGTGAACGAGCCGTCGTCGGGGCTGGGCGTCACGTGCCACGCGCCTTTGGCCAGCGTCTCGACCAAAGCCTGGTCCATGCTCCCGGTGTAGTAATAGCCCACCGCCACGCACGAACCGGCCGCGGGGCACGAAACACTGTTCAAGACGTCGGTGCCGGAGCCTTCGTCGGGACTGGGCATGACGCGCCACGTGCCGTCGGAGAACGTCTCGACGAGGGTTTGGTTTTTCTCGCCGCTGTCGTAGTAGCCGACCGCCACGCAGGTGCCACCCGGCGGGCAGGACACGCCGTTGAGCTCGTTGGGCCTGCTGGCGAGGGTGGCCACCCGGGCGGCCGGCACCACCGTGACGAGCACCGCCATCGCCGCCACCATGACGGCCGCACTGACAGCACTGACAGCACTGACAGCCCTGGCCGAGCCGACAACCCCGACCCTCCTACCGCGCATGCACAAACCTCGCTCTCTACCTGCCCCGGCCGACGAATTGCCACCAACAATATGTTGGCGCGTCTAAACGACCCGGCCTTTGACCTCCGGCGTTCCCTGATGGCCCGATTTCGCTCCGCCGAACGGCCTTTACGGCCCGGGTCGTCCTGCGTCGGGCGGGGCCGGGCGCCTCAGCGCCTTCAACGCCTCCAGCTCGGAGGCGGAGGTGGCGGAGGTGGCGGCCTGCCGGTTGGCGGCGGTGAGAGCGGCAAAGACCTCTTCCCGGTGGACCTGGATCTCTTTGGGGGCAGTGATACCAAGACGCACCTGGTCCCCTCGGACCTCCAAGACGGTGACAACCACGTCGTGACCGATAACGATGCTCTGATGGACGTGCCTGGTTAGCACCAGCACCTCTCGCTCCTTCCCTGGGCGATGGGCCGGAGCCTAGTAGCTCGACTCGGCCGGCGCTAAGGGCGACTGACGATCGGGGCGGCGGGAGAGTGGCCCGAGCCGGACAGCACGGCTTGCACGGCCTGGCCCGTGGCCTTGTTGATCACCAACGGGCCAAGCAGGTTGGCGGTGCTCTTCTCCGCCGTGCCGTGCAGCGTGAGGATGACGAGGACCAGCACGTCGTCAGGACCGCCGGCATCCACCGCCGGGAAGACCTCCGGAGCGAACCGGGGTTCGTACCCGGGGAAGAAGACGGCCGGCCGTACAGCGACGAACCGCAGCCCGACCACCTCGTGGCACTCCAGGACTAAGAAGGGGCTCGGCTCGGTCCCCCATGGCTTGACGGTAAAGGACTTGGCCAGCGGGAAACCGGGTACACCGGCGGCGAAATGCAGCTCGGCGTGGTCCTGGTCCGTCTGGGGCAGCACGCTTATGGCCGTCATGAGAGGAACTGCACTAGAGAGGGCTGGATGATCTTGGCCGTCGTTTCCAGCGCCGCCTGGTAGGACGTTTCCTCCAGGTCGAGCTGGGCGGCCACCTGGTCCTCGCTGGCGTCGGTCAGGTTGGCGACCTGGTCCTGAATGGCGGTGACCTTGTTGCTGACCACGGATGCGTCGGTGGCCAGGGAGGCTCCCAGGGCCCCGACGGTCCCCTGAGCCTGCGTGGCCGTATTTACGGCCGTCCGCAGTTGGCTGAGGTCCGAGCCGCTCAGCGCCGTGGTGTTGCCGTTGGCCAGGTCCTGAGAGATGGTGTCCAGCAAGGCGAACACACTGGTGGAGCCCGACCCGAAGACCTGTTGGCCAGTGAGGCTCACGTTGACGGTCTGGCCGGGCGAGACCACCCGGGTGACCGGCGTCGCGCCGCCGGCGTAGGCGTAGGCGACGTCGGCGTCGTAGGAGGAACTGGTGGGGTCGCTGACCCCGCTCGCCCCGCCCTGGGGGTAGGGCGCCACCCCGTACGTGCCCGAAAAGATGGGCCGGTTGTTGTACGTGGTCGAGGCCAGGCTCAAGAGCTCTTGCTTTATGCTCAGGACCTCCTGGGACAGGGCCTGGCTGCCCCCGGGTTGGGCCGTGGTGTTGGCCCCGGAAAGTACGTCCGTTTGCACCTGGTCGAGGCCTTTGACCACCGAGCCCAACGTGGTGTCGGCCGTGTTCAGCCAGGACTGGCCGTCGGAGATGTTGGAGGAGTACTGCTGGAAACGGCCGAGCTGAGCGTTGAGCGCCAGGACTTCGGAGGTACCGGCGGGGTTGTCGGAGGGCTGGTTGATGGCCTTGCCGGTAGCCGCCTCTTCCTGGAGCTGGGTGAGCTGGGAAAGGCCCGACTGGAGGTCCGCCACCATCAGGATGGTGGCGCTCTGCTGGGTAACGCGGGAGACGTCGGACATGGCCGCTACCCGTTGACCATCGATACGAGGGACTGGAGGACGTCGTCGACGGTGCTTATGAACTTGGCCGAGGCGTCATAAGCGTTCTGGTACATGACCATGTTGGTCATCTCTTGGTCCGTGTTGACGCCGGTGGCCGACTGGAGCGCCGAATTGACGTTGGTCGTGACCGCTTGCTGGTTGGTCAGGCTGTTGTTGACCGTAGAAGTGGCCTGGCCTATCCCCGTCACGAGCTGGTTGTAAGCAACATCCGCCTCGGGCCCGGTGGTCGTGGAGGCACCGGTCCAGGACGTGGCTGACGCGCCGGCCGACCATCCGCCGGACGGCTCCCCAATAGTGACAGTTTGGGAGTTGGGCATTTCCCCGACCTCGGCGGCCAGGCTCCCGTCCTGGTTGGTGGCCGACGAGCCCGATGGTACGGGCGTGGACGCCGCGGCGATGAGCGACGGGTCGGCGGCCACGGCCGGGTTCACTTCGATGTCAGAGGCCCCGGTGCCCAGGAAGAAAGGGGCCCCCGGGTTGCCGTTGAGGTCGTAACCCGTGCTCATCAGGTAGTTGACCGAGCCCATGAGGCTCTGGGACACCTGGTCCAGGTCCTGTTGGTAGCCGGGGACGTACTGGTTGAGCACGGCCAGGTCCCCGGCCAGTTCCCCGCTGCTGGGCTGGAAACTCGACTGGTCCTGGCTCCACACCAGCGAATAGGGCGGCCCGCCGCTCGACAGGGACAGCGTCTGGGAATTGACCCCGGACACCAGCGCTTCACTGCCGGCGTAGACGTTGGCCGTCCCGTTGGCGTTGTAGGTGACATTGACGCCCAGCTGGTTGGACAGCTGTGAGATCAGCTGGTCGCGCTGGTCGGCCAGCTCGGCGGAGTTCGAACTGTCCGGCGAGGCCTGGAGCATCTGCTGGTTGAGCGAGGCTATCTGCGCCGCCTCCTGGTTGACCTGTGCCAGCGTGCTCGTCGTGGCCTGGACGGTCTGCTGGCCGAGCGTGTTGAGAGCGGCGGAGGTCTGGTTGAGCGACGAGGTGAGGCTGGCCGCGTCCTGGACCAGAGTCGAGCGGGTGGCGCCGTCGGACGGGTTGTTGGCCAGGGTCGACCAGTCCTGCCAGAACTGGTTGAGCTGGGACGATATCCCGGTCGTGGACGGCTCGGGGAAGTTCTCCTGCACGGCCTGGAGACCGGTTTGCTGGGCCGTGAGCATGCCCTGGTTGCCCTGCTCGGTATAGCTGCGCTGCTGCAGGTACGTGTTGCTGAGGCGCTGGATCCCCGCCACCTCGACACCGTCACCGGGTTGGGCAGACGCGCTCTGGTCGAAGCCCAGGTGCTGGACGGCGCCGACCGCGCCGAGCTGGACCTGTTCTTCGACATAGCCCGGCGTGCTGGCGTTGGCAACGTTCTGGCCCACGGTGTCCAGGGCCACCTGCTGTGCCTCCAGCCCGGAGAGCCCGACGGTCAGGTCCGAAAAGTCGCTCAAAGTTCGATCACCTCAGATCGTTTCGTTCACGAGAAGATGGCCGGCGGGGGACTGCGAAGCCACGCCGGTCGACGTGTAGGCCTGGGCCGGGGGGCCGGCGTTGCCGGTGAGCCAGTTGAGCGCCTCCCGGGCCGCGTCCCGGCCCTTGGCCAGCAGATGGCGGTTGCGCTCGGACAGGTCACGCACTTCGCTCGTCAGCTCGAGGAACGCCTGGCGGTGGCGGGCAAAGATCGAAGACCACGGTTCAGGGGCGGCCTGGGAGAGCGAGCGCAGTCCCGGGTAGGAGGGGAGCCCGAGCTCTATGGCGGCGCCTTCCACCTTGACCGCCCGCAAGAGCTCGGCCGCTCGCAACTGGTCGAGCACGATCTCGACCTCCCGGGAGGCGTGGTTGACCCACCTGGCCTTCCCGGCATTGAGGAGCAGCTGCTCTTCCTCCAGTTTGAACACGAGGAGCTCCAGCAGCTGCCGCTCGCGCCACAGCACGGTGGACACCTCGTTCAGGACCTGGTCTCGCTCGTCTCCTCGCTCCACATGGGGTTCATCGGTACGGCCGGTCAGCACCTGAGGGCCCAAGAAGAGAAATCTCCGAAATTTCGCCACACTGAGAGAGATTCATGGGCTAAGTTGACCACACAACGTAGTATTCCGAGCCCGAAAACGGCGAAATAAGCGATTTCATATAGCTTCATTAGTTTTCGTGACTAGCCCATTTAGGTCACCCCGGGACTTAAGTCCTCTAAAGATCCGGGCCACCTGGCCCGATGTGACAAAGTGCCCTGGGGTCAGCCTGAGACTGGTGTCCGGACCGGCGGCCGTCGCGTCGCCGCTGGCAACTCCTCAGCCGTGCACGAGCAGGCCAAGGCGCAAGAAGAGCTCGTGCGTTCTCATTTGCCTCTGGTCAACTACATGGTCTCTGAGATCGCCGGGCGCATCCCCCGCCACGTCTGCCGTACCGACCTCGTCTCCGCCGGCATGGCCGGGCTGGCCCAAGCGGCCAAGTCGTACCAGCCCGGCCGGGGCGTCACGTTCCAGCGCTTCGCGTCCTCACGCATCCGGGGCGCCATACTGGACGAGCTTCGTGCCCGCGACTGGGCCAGCCGGTCCGTGCGAGCCAAGGCCCGGGACCTGGCCCAGGTCACCGACAAACTGACGGCCAAGCTCGGGCGCCAGCCCTCGGCGGCCGAGGTCGCCGCGGTCATGGGTACCAGCGCCGACGAGCTCGATGCCCTAAACGCCGACGTCTACCGCGCCCTGGTCCTCAACCTCGACGCCCTGCCGGTGGAGGGCAAGAGCGAGGAGAGCCTGTTCTCGGGCACTCCTGCGCCGGACGAGGACGTCCTCGACAACGAGAAGCGCGCTTACCTGGTGGCGGCCGTGGACAGCCTTCCCGAGCGCTTGCGCCGGGTGGTCGTCGGCTACTTCTTCGAAGAGCTGCCCATGCAGGTGCTGGCCGAGGAGCTGGGGGTCACGGACTCCCGCATCTCCCAGATGCGGGCCGAAGCCCTGGTGCTGTTGCGTGACGCCATCAATTCCCAGCTCGACCCGGACCTCGTCCAGCCCGAGGCCTCCGAGCGGGTGGCCAAGCGCCGCTACGCCTATTACGCCGCCGTGGCCGCCCATGACGACTACCGCCGGCGTCTCGACCCCTCGGCCGGCCAGCTCGCCAGCCTGGCCAAGCGCAACGACCTCGCCGCCCTGGCCTAACGCCACCCTCGTTTGGCCCAGCCTCGTTCAGCCTGCCGTGCTCAGGGGCGTGCGGTAGTCCGCGTGGCTCATCGGCTCAGGTGCCGCCCCCGGGTGCCGAGGGAGAACCTGTGAGGCTAGGCCTTTTGAGCGTTGTCATGCCTGCCTTCAACCCGGGCAGGTTTTTGTTGCCCGCGATCGAAAGCGTCCTGGGCCAAAGCTGGCAGGACCTCGAGCTCATCGTGGTCAACGACGGGTCAACCGACGGCTCGACGGAGATCCTTTCTGCGGTCCGGGACCGTCGACTGCGGGTCATAAACCAGGAAAACGCCGGGGAAAGCGCGGCGCGCAACACTGGCCTGCAGCATTGCCAGGGCGAGTACATAATGTGGAACGATGCTGACGACATCTCGCTCCCCCACCGGGCCGCCACTCTCGTCGATGCCCTCGAAGGGTCAGCCGCCAGCTTTGCCCACTCCGACATGCTCCTCGTCGACGCGGACGGAGCCCCGCTGGGGTACTGGCAGGCGGCACCGGTGCCCCCCGCCCGCATGCTCCAGTTCCTCCTGAGAGTCGGCACGCCGTTCAACAACGCGTCCATGCTCGTGCGGGCCGAGGTCTTTTCCGGCTTGAGCTTCAACCGATCTTTGTTGATAGGCACCGACACAGACATGGTCCGCCAGTTCGCCCCCGAAAAGCCGGGCGTGTACGTGCCCGAGCCGCTCCTGCTCTACCGTCGGTGGGCTGGCACCGCCACCAATGGCGGCAGCTCGGCACAGGAGACGGACCAGGTCGAAGTACTGCTCGGGGCCCACAGTCCCGAAGAGCTCGTGCCAGAAGCGAAAACGGGGCGGGACCAAGAGTGCTGGCGTCCGGTGGCGCTTGCCCTGGTGGCGTTGGCATTGGTCCGTCGAGGACTTGTGGACAGTGGGGCCCGACGCCTGCAAGCCGCGGCGAGCGGCTGTCCTGAGGCCGCACGGCCCTTGGTGGCGGCAGTGGCCGCCTTGTGCGAAGGCAACCTTCGCAGCGCTGAGACTTGCCTTTCTCTTTGCGGTGACGGCGACGCCATCGCCGTGAACCTGAGGGGAGAGATCCACGCTCAACGCGGGGAGTGGACGGCAGCGACCGCCGCCTTCCGGGATGCGCTCGCCATCGACCCGTCCTACTACGAGCCCGTCCTCAACCTCCGAGGTGCAGGAGGGGCGAGAGGCATGAACCTGGTTGACCGCACGTGGGCTCGTTTTGTGCCCCGGGCGGCGTAGCCCTTCACGCCACCGCAGGGCCCGAGACGACAAACCACCGCGAGAACCGCGCCCCCGGGCCCAAGATCTCCAGGGCGCCGGCCAGGATCTCCCGCTCCTGTCCGGTGAGCCGGCCCGACCGCACGGCTGCCCCCAGGCGCCAGAAGTCCGGGTGGTCCGGCCAGTCTTCAAGGGCCATCCTGACGATTGCCTCCGCCTTGTCCAACTGGCCCCCGGCTATGAGCGCCAAGACCATCCAGCGGACTACTCCCGGTGCCTCCTCCTGTCCCGATTTCATGCTCTGCAGGACCCGCAACGCCGGTCCCGGTTGGCCTTTCATGATCAAACGCTGAGCTCGTGCCAACCCGTCTTGTGCCTCGGCGGCGATGGGGTACTTTGTCATCACGGGCGACCAGAACCGGGCCCGGCCCGGGTGACCTGTGCCCCTTCTGGCCACGGTTACCCATTGGGCCTCGATCTGGCCGGCGCCGACGTCTCTTAAGACCGGGAACTGCGCCTCCATTTCGTGGCACCGGGGCAGGAAGCCCAGGAGGTGGTCCAACTCTTTCGGTTCGATCGTCTTCGCGAGATCGGGATCTATTTCCCACTCACCGGGCTTCGAAGCCGGCGCGACGGTGGTGGCCGCTAAATCCGCGTAGTAGCGGTGCAGTTCCTGAATGGTTGCCGGCCACGAGAACCGTTGCGCCGTCTGCAAACCGCCGCTCCGGCACCGGGCGCGTAGCCCGCCGTCGCTCAGCATGGCCTGGATCCCCTCGGCCAGAGCCTTGGGGTCCCGGAGCGGCACAACGAACGAGTTCTCGCCGTGACGGACATACTCGAGGGCTCCCACGTTGGCGGTCGTGACGACGGGTGTGCCGCACGCCATAGCCTCCAGGGGCGGGAGCGGGAACGACTCGTAATGCGAGGCGCAAACGTAAACCGCCGCCTGGCGGTACAGGCAGGCGAGGGCTGGCTGGCTGGGTGAGACAACTACGGTCCCGGCGGGCCGGGCAGGCGGGCGCGGAGTCACCCAGACCAATCGGAGCCCGGGGTCGTCGGCTTTCAACAGGTCCCACGCTCTCAGCGCGTCCGCGATCCCCTTGAACTCCTGGCCATCCCAACCGACCAACAGCATGTACCGGTCAGCCTCTTTAGTCGCAGGGCGGGCCCCAGGGCAGAACACGTCGAGGTCCACCGCGTTGTGGAACACGTGGGCGCGGATGCCGTAACGGTCGTGAAGGACCCGAGAGGTCTGCTCACTTACCGTAATGGTACGGTCTGCTGCATCAAGATGGTCCTGTACGAACTGCCGTACGTCGGGGCTCAGCTCCTCGTAAAGGTGGAAATCGCCCTGCTCGAAGTGGACGACAGGAGCGAGGCCCGTTGCCCTGGCGTCGATAACCTGGTCCCAGTACCCGGCGACTATCACGTCGGTCGGAGGGATCGCGTCGGACAGGCGCAACCCGAACGGGACACGGACGAAGGGAGCGTCAAGCTGCACCCAGCCCGGGCGGGGCCCGTGGGACACGACCGTGACTTGGTTACCGATCGCTTGTAAGCGGGAGGCGTGCTCGACCAGCACCCTCGCGCCCCCGCCGACGTCTGTTCGGGGCATTAAGTAGCAGATCCGCACGGGACCGACCTTTGGTCGGGGGCGTAGTGGGGGCAGGTGGCCGCTGTGCCCCACCATTTCGCGCAGCTCCCCTCCGTTGCGCCCACGGGCGGAGGCGAGCGCTTTATCCAGAAGAGAGGGAGTGAAGAGATGACCAAGGCCAGAGGCCCGCCCGGCGGTTCGGTCCACGAGGGTCCGATCGGCCGGTCGCTGGCCCTTCTTAGTCGCGCCAGCTCAAGTCTGGGCCCGAGCGGACGATCGGGATTGCATGAGCCCCGTCGCGGACCGAGGACGGAAGGGCCGGCCACGACCCGCTAAGCGCCTATGCCGGGGCGGGGCCGCCGCCTCCGGCAGCAGGGCCGGGATCCTTATTTCCGCCTGCCTGATCGTAAAGGACGAGGAAGAGGCTTTGCCTTTATGCCTGGCCTCCTTGGACCGGTTGGTGGACGAGGTCGTTGTCTATGACACCGGGTCTACCGACGCCACCGTGGAATTGTCCCGGCAAGCCGGTGCCAGGGTCATCGAGGGCTACTGGGACGACGATTTCGGACGCGCCCGCAACGCCAGCCTTGAGCATTGCCGGGGCGAATGGATCCTGTGGATAGACGCCGACGAGCGTTTCGTATGCCCCGACGCCCGGGAGCTCCGGGGAGCTCTCCCCCTGCTCAAAGGCGTCGACGCCCTCCTTGTCGCCATCTCCAACTTCGGTGGGGACGGAACGGCCGTGTCCGGTGCGCACCGAGCCTTCCGCCTGTTCCGTAAAGCCACCTGCCAGTGGTACGGCGCCCTTCACGAGCAGGTCGACCTGCGCCCGGGCTTTAACCGTGAGGTGATCGCCAGCCCCCTAAAGGGTGCGCACATAGAGCACTACGGGTACTTGGACGAGGTCGTAAAAGAGCGGGACAAGTCGTCACGGAACCTTCGCATAGCCGAGGCCGCGGTGGCGAGGGGCACGGCAAGACGTGGCGAGGAAGGTATGCACGAGCTCAATCTGGCCCGGGCCCTGGCCGCCATGGGCAAGATCGAGGAGGCGCAGCCCCATTTCGACAAAGCGGTGGCGACCGCCCACGACGGCCTCCCCCTGCGAGCCTGCCTCTTGTATGGTGCGCAAAACCTTGTGGCGCTGGGACGCCTGGAGGAAGCGGTGGCGGCCGCCCAGCGCCTCCAGGAGATGTGTGAACAAAAAGACCTGGCCTACTATATAGAAGGGACGGCGCACCGGCGCCTGGGTCGACCAGGACCAGCCGTCGCCCTTTTCGACCGGGTCAGCGAGCTCGCTAACGAAGACGGCTTCAGGTTCCCGCTTTTCATGCTGCACGCCGAGCGAGCCGGCGCCCTTCTGGAGGCGGGCCGGGCGGCGGAGGCGGCAGACGAACTCGTGGTCTTGGTGGAACAGAACCCGGACGTCCAGCACATCACCGCTGCCCTCAAGGCCTTTACCGTAGCCGGGAAGTCGATAGATTCCCTCGTCGCGGCGATGCCCGCCGACCGCCTCGAAAGAGTGGGCGCCGCGCTTACGCTGGTGCCGCCGGAGGTGGCAGACCAGATGGCGGAGGCCCTGTGGGTGCGCTTCGGCACCCGGCCCCAACTGCTGGCCGCCTCTATACGCTTCGCTCCCCGGCTCGGCGCGTCCCGGGCACTGGAGTGGTCAGTGCGACTGCGCTCGATCGGCATGGCCGCCTGCTGCCCGCTCCTGGCCCGGGCCACCCTCGACGAGGTGGCCGCAGCTGAACGGGTCCGGGCCGGCGTCACCGCCCACGCCGCCTTTGCCGACCCGAAAGGGGCCGAGCTTGCCCTGGCCGCGGTCAGCCTGGTTGCCGCCGAGGAGCTCGAAGCCGTCCTGTCCGAAGTCGCCTTGATGGACCCACCTCTTCTTGGCGAATTCGCTGCCGCCGCGGGCAGGAGCGACCGGGAAATGAGCGCGCAAGTCGAGAATGGCGCATTGTCGGAAGACGGGGTACCCGCTCCTCAACTGGCCTCTCTCGGTGCCGATCGCTAAAACGTCCCGACAATGGGACCTACAACACAGGGGCGCTCACGGATGGGCCCCTTCTGACCCCATGGAGGAAAAATGGGTCTCGATATCGTAACCAACATAATGGCGCAGGACGCCTCGAACAGCCTCTCGATCAACGAGGCGAATATGCAGAACAGCGTGCAGAAGCTGTCTTCTGGCTACCAGATCAACAAGGCCGCCGACGACGCGTCTGGCCTCGTCATCAGCCAGCACCTGCAGTCCCAGATCGGTGGCTTCCAGCAGGCGCAAGCCAACACCCAGAGCGCCATCAACGTCGTCCAGACGGCCGACGGCGCCCTGAACGAGGTCGGCACCATCCTGCAGCGCATCAACACCCTGACCGTCGAATCCCAGAACACCACGGCTACTGACGCCACCGCCCAGACGGCGGCGCAGGACGAGGTCAACGCCTCGCTGCAGTCGCTCAACGACATCGCCAATACGACCGTCTATGGCAACAATCAGCTGCTGACCGCCAGCGGCGGCGTGGTGACCTTCGCCTTCCAGGTCGGCGCCGACGAATCGGGCTACAGCCAGCTCAGCTTCACCTTTGGTGCTCTTTCGGTGAGCGGTCTCTCGCTAACCGGCTTCTCAGTGACCAGTGCGACAGCCCTTACTAGTGTTCAGACCGCCATCGACAACGTCTCCGGCCTCAGAGGCACGCTCGGCGCCTACCAGAACGAGCTGCAGCACATCTCGGACAACGAAGGCGTCATGGTCCAGAACCTGCAAGCCTCCAACGCCCAGATCGAAGACACCAACATGGCGTCGGAGATGTCCAACTTCACCCAGGACCAGGTCCTCGTGCAAGCAGGTGTGTCCATGCTGGCACAGGCCAACCAGATACCCGATTACGTGCTCAAGCTGCTCGGCTAACGCCTGAGTGGTCCCATATCCAAGGTCAACCGGCGGCCGGCCATCACAGGGGGCTGGCCGCCTTTGGCCTGAAAACGCTCAGGGGCGCAAGCCACCCCGGCCCTGATGAGAGGAGCTATCAATGTCGGTCAGCAGCAGTGGCTCGACCTCACAAGAGCTCGGTTACCTCAACACGGCGCAATCGCTGGCCACGCTCATGGGCACCAGTGACACCGCCTACAGCGCCGGCGGCCCCCCCCTCACCCTGAGCGGCCTCGCCTCGGGCCTCGACACAGCCCAGATCGTGGCCGACCTCATGCAGGCGAACGAGCAACCCCAGGTACAGCTCCAAGACCAGCTCAACCAGGCTTCCGCCGTTATGGCCGCGTACCAGAACATCTCTACCGACGTAGCTACACTTCAGTCGGCGGCGGACACCCTGGAGTCCCCCTCGGGGTGGCAGGCCTGGATCCCCAACTCCTCGACAAACGACGCCACGGCCACGGTGGGCCCGGGCGCCACCGGCGGATCCATCACCTTTAGCGTCGACTCCCTGGCCCAGGCCGAATCAGAGATCTCGTCCGGCAGCGTCAGCTCGCAAACAGCGCAGATAACCAGCGGCCCCCTGCTGGTGGCGGTGGGCGGCGGGCGCCTGGGCATCGGCACCCTCGCCTCTTCGAACCTGTCCGCCGGTAACCACACGATCGCCGTCACTCAAGCGTCGGCAGGGGCCTCGCTCGCAGCCACGGTGGCACCCGCCGCTTCCACCACGATTACTGCCGGCAGCAACGACACTCTGACCTACGACCTGGACGGCACGCCCGAGTCTCTCACCATCCCGGCCGGGACCTACACGCCGACCACCCTGGCCGCGGCCGTGCAGACCGCCTCAGGAGGCCAGCTCACGGCCTCGGTCAACTCCTCGGGCGACGTCGTGCTCAACACCGTCGCCCAGGGCAGCGGCACGTCCCTGCAGATCACCGGCGGCGACGCGGCCGCCGCGCTCAGGTTTTCGGCCACCCCGAGCATCACCGCTACGGGCACCGACGGGATCGTGACGGTCGACGGGGTCGCCAATGACCTCACCAACTTTTCTCCCGGCCAGGCCGTGACCCTCAACGGGCCGAGCGGCGCCACGGTTTCCGCCACCTTCACCGGGCCGCTGACAGTCGGCTCGCTGACCGCGGCCGAGGTGAACACGGGCAATGGCAGCCTGCAGTCGGTCGTGAGCGCCATAAACGGTGCCGGGCTAGGCATATCGGCCAGCGCGGTGACCACCGGCGCCAACGAGTACCGCCTTTCCCTCCAGTCGACTTCGTCGGGCGCCGCCAACACGCTGAACATCGCCACCGATGCGTTCTCGGGGGTCGGTGCCCTGACCACGGTCACGGCGGCCGCCGACGCCGCCATTACGGTAGGCAACGGCCCGGGCGCCTTCCAGGTGACCAATAGCTCCAACAGCATCACCGGGTTGATGCCCGGGGTTACCCTCGACCTGCTCCAGGCCGACCCCGGTACTCAGACGACGGTCTCACTGCAACCCGATGGGCAGACGATGGCCACGACGGTGCAGAGCCTGGTAACGGCGGCCAACCAGTTGATCACCGACCTTAATACGGCCACCGCGTACGCGCCGTCCAGTTCCTCGCCGGACAGCTCATCGAGCTCCGGCACGGCTGGCCCGCTGCTTGGCGACCCCACCGCCGAGGGCCTGCTCGACTCCGTGCTCTCCGCCATCGGCGACCAGGCCGGGGTCAACAGCACGGGCTCGTCGGGCCTGGTGGGCATAACCATGAACGAGGACGGGACCTTGAGCTTCGACAGCAACGCCTTCGCGAAGGCTTACGACGCCAACCCCACTCAGGTCGCCAACACCTTCATTACCGGCGGCTCCAGCTCCAGTCCGCTCATGTCCTTCTATGAGTCCACCGACGCCACCGCCACCGGGGACTACCAGGTGGACGTGACCCAGGCTGGCACCCAAGCCACCGACACGGGGGCGGCGGTGGCGGGTGGGGCGGTGAGCACGCCCGAGACGCTCACCGTCGCCTCAGGCAGTGTCAGCGCTAGCTACACCACGACCGCCGGGGAGTCCCTCGACGACGTCGCCGCCGGTCTCAACCAGGCGTTCTCCGCCCAGAACCTTGCCGTCAACGCCGCCGTGCTAAACGGCGCCCTGGTGCTGAACAGCATGGCTTATGGCTCGGCGTCGTCCTTTACTGTCACCTCGACCGCTTCCGGTGCTGGGACGACCGGCCTCACCTCGGCCACGGGCACGCCGCAGACGTTCACCGGTACCGACGTCCAGGGCACGATCAACGGCCAGGCGGCCACCGGAACGGGCCAGCTCCTCCTGGGAGCCGCCAACAGTTCGGCCCAAAACCTGCTCGTGCTCGTGAACGCCACGCCTGCCCAGCTGGCGTCCAGCGGGGGCACGGCCAGCGGCACCATCAGCTATCAGCCCGGGATCGCCCAGGCTCTGGCCACCGCCGCCTACGCCGCCGGCAACCCCGGCACGGGGACGCTGACCAACGCCATCAGCGGCGAACAGAGCCAGATGAGCGACCTCTCGACCCAGATCTCGGACTGGAACCCCATACTCCAGGAGAAGCAGACCCAGCTCGAAAACCAGTACAACGCCATGGAAACCACCCTGGCAGCGCTCAAGACCACCCAGAACGCACTAACCGAGTACTTCAACCAAGCCTCCAACAGCTCGAGTAGCTCAGGCTGACGCCGGAAGACCAGGAGAACCCCGATGCCCCCCACCCGTGCCCGCAGCACCTACCTCGCCAACGCCGTCGCCGGCGCGCCCCGTGAACGGCTCTTGACGATGCTCTACGACGCCCTCCTCAACAACATCGTGGTGGCCGAAGATGCCATGGAACGCAAGGACTTCTACACCCTCAACGAGCGTTTGCTGCGGGCCGAGGAGATAGTCCTGGTGCTGCGCGGCTCCTTGAAGCCCGAGATCTGGTCCGGGGGCCCGGCGCTCATGTCCCTGTACAACTACGTGTACAAGCTGCTGGTGCGGGGCAACACCCACAAGGATGCCCGTGCCCTGTCCGATGCCCGCAAGGTGCTGGAGCCCCTCCAGGCCGCATGGCATGTTGCCGCCGACCAGGTCCTGGCCGAGAGGGCCGGGGCCCCTCAGCGGGCGGGGGCCGCGCTCAGTGCGTGAGGTAGAGCTAAAGGCCGAGGCCCGACTGGCCCTACTGGAAAGGCGGGTGGCAGCTCAAGCTGCGGCACTGGCACGCGTACCTCTTAACATGAAGGTCCCCCCCGGAGTCATCGCCCTCCTGGCTACGGCGTCCGGTGAACTGGACGTACTACAACTCCCCCCGCGGTGCCACCCGCATCTGGTCGCCCTTATCGACCAACTGCAGGCGCTCATTGAGAACGTAAGCCTGCGTCAACAAGAACTGGGCGGGCGTCTGATGACCGTGCGCGCCGCCCGGCGGGCGGGCCCAGCCGCGCACCTGGTCGACTACCGGAGCTGATCAGCGGCCTGCAGAGGCGCCCTTAGGCGGCAGAAAAATCGGTAATTGCCACAATAGGTGGCCCCGAACTCACATTGGCCCGAGTGCGGCCGATGGGGAACCCGGAGCAAGGAAGCAGCGCCTCGTACGCCAGGGACTGGCGAACCGAACATTTTCGGAGGTCCACGGTGTATAGCGCGCGTGCCAACCGGCCGGCGGAGGAGCAGCGATGAGCAACGTCTTCGGCGACGTCGCCACTTCTGCCATATACCAGGCCATGCAGGGGCTATGGGCCGAGCAACAGGCGGCCGCCAACAACATCGCCAATGCGAACACCCCCGACTTCAAGGCCCAAGACGTCGATTTCGAGTCCAGCCTGGCCCAGGCCATCGCCAACGGCGACCCCTCACAAATGCAGCTCACCACGTCCGTGTCGAGCGCGCCTTCTGACCAGATCGGCAACAACGTCGACCTGGCCACGGAAATGGTCAACAGCCAGAAGGCGGGGATGCAGTTCCAGACCATGGTCGACGCCATGAACGCCAAGTTCCAGCTCCTTTCCACCGCCATCAACGGGCCGAGCGCCAGCTGAGTAACGAGGAGGGAAAATGGGGCTTTTCGATCCGATCAGTACGGCCATGAGCGGTGTCGACGCGTCGGAGACCTGGTTGAACGCCATATCCGACAACATCGCCAATATGAACGATGTCACCTCGACATCACAGGCCGCCTACCAGGAACGTTTCGTGGTCATGCAGGCCGTCCCGGGCCAATCGGGGGGCACGGGCAGCGGCGCGGCCAGCGACGCCACCATCGGTAGTGGCGTGGCCGTCGCTGGGGTCGCCCTGGGCAGCCCCGAGGGAGTGGAGGAGTACGACCCCGGCAACCCGCTGGCCGACAAGAACGGCATGGTCAGGGCGGCCGATGTGGACCTCGGCCAGCAGATGACCAACATGATGCTGGCCCAGAGGGGCTATGAAGCCAACCTCGCCACCATCAGCCAGGCCGAGAATGCCTACCAGGCGGCGTTGGGGCTGAAGGTATGAGCATCATCCCCGTTTCCGCGGCCAGCGGGGCCCTGTTCCCCGCGGCCGAGACGTCCCAGGTGGGCATGGCCGGGCCCACGGCGCCCACCTCGCCCACGGCGCCGCTCGGGGGCGCCGACGGGGCGGCGAGCGCAGGCGGGGACAGCTTCGCCAACGTTCTCGGCAATGCATTAGACGGCGTGCAGTCGTCCCAGGCCGGCGCCGACAACCTCGCCACGCAGGCGGCCACGGGGAGCCTCACCAACGTTTCCGACTACATGGTGGCCGCCGAAGAGGCGAACATCCAGACCCAGCTCACCGCCGCCGTGCGCAATAACGCCCTGCAGGCCTTCCAGCAGATCATGGGGATGCAACTATGACGGCACCGGTGCGGCCGGGCCCCCAAGCCGGCGCCGCGCCCGGCGATACCAGCCAGGGCGGCCTATTGCTGCGCCTGCGCGACCGCTCCAAGGAAATAGTGGCCGGATTTTCCAGCGGTCAAAAAACCGTCGTCGTCGTGGCCGTCCTGGCCGTGGTGGTCGGTGGGTACCTTTTCATGTCGTGGGCGTCCCAACCCTCTTATGTGCCCCTGTTCTCCAACCTGAGCTCTCCGGACGCGGCGGCAATAACGCAGAAACTGGCCGCCAATAAAATCCCCTACCAGCTGTCCGAAGGCGGCCAGCAGGTCCTCGTCCCCGACAGCGACGTCTACCAGCAGCGCCTGGACATGGCGGCCGCCGGCCTCCCCTCCTCCGGGGACCAGGGCTACAGCCTGCTCGACAGCTCGGGGGTGACGACTTCGCAGTTCCAGCAGCAAGTCGAGTACCAGCAGGCTGTCTCCGACGAACTGGAACAGACCATCGAGTCCATAAACGGGGTGAGCTCCGCCGTCGTAAATGTCGTGATCCCCCAGGAGTCCCTTTTCTCCTCCAGCTCGGACCAACCCTCGGCGTCCGTCCTGGTCTCGCTCCAGTCGGGCATAACCCTGTCGGCCGAGCAGGTCGAGGCCATTGTCCACCTCGTGGCTTCGAGCATCGAAGGGCTCACGCCGGACAACGTGACCGTCGCCGACAGCAACGGCGATGTCTTGAACGCCCCCGGCACCGACGCCGGCAACGTGGCGGCCGGGACCATCGAACAACAACAGACGGAGACCTACGACCAGAGCCTGGACGATTCGCTGCAGGACATGCTGGCCACCGTGCTCGGCCCGGGCAACGCCGTCGTGCACGCCAGCGCCGTGCTGGATTTCGACCAGACCCAGGTCACCAGCCAGATCTACGACCCCAACCGGCAAGGGCCGATCCCCGTCCAGCAGGCGACGTCCAAGGAAACCTATACCGGCGCCGGCGCCAGCCAGGCCGCCGGCGTCCAGGGAGCCTCCAACGTGCCCGTCACCGCGGCCACCACCACGACCACGCTGGCCAAGTCCACAAAAACGGGGGCGGCCAAGACGACCACGACGGTGGCGGCGTCCGTGGGCGCGGCGGTCACCACGGTGCCGAGCTACACCCAGGTCGGCAGCTCCCAGCAGAACGTCGTGAGCGAGGTCACCAAGTCGGTCAACTCGGCCCCGGGCGCGCTCCAGCAGGTGTCCCTGGCCGTCGTCGTGAACAGTTCGGTGAAAGGCGTTAACGCTTCTGAGATAAAACAGCTGGTTTCGGCGGCGGCCGGGCTCCAACCCTCCCGGGGCGACACCATCCAGGTCGCTTTCGTCCCCTTCGACCAGACCGCGGCCAAGCTGCAGGCCGCGCAACTGAAAGCGGCGGCGAGCGCCAAGAGCAAGGCGACCATGATGAGCGAGGCCCGGGGCGGGCTCGTGCTGGTCGTCGTGATCGGGCTGCTCGTGTTCTCCATGCGCCGGATCACCAAGACGACCCGGGTGCCCCTGGCCCTTCCACCCGGCTTCCAGGCCCTGGAGCTCGAGAGCGGCGATGCT
>JBEKNX010000002.1:0-39802 GCA_049522375.1 Acidimicrobiales bacterium
TGCTGACCGAGCGCGCCGTCGCCGGGCTCGAACAAGAGGGCTTCCGCGTCCTACTAGCCCGGCGCGTCCCCACCAACGACGGGGGGATCAGCCTGGGGCAGGTGGCTGTGGCCGGTGCCCAGGGGACGCTGTAGCCGCCCGAGGGTTAGTGCAGGTGGCGGGTGTCCTCGACCAGGGGCCGGGCCGCCTCGGTGTCGATCCGTATGCGGGCGTCCACGACCACGGCGCCTTGCGGTGTGACGATGACCGGGTTGCAATCGAGCTCGGCTACCTCAGGCATGTCCTCCACCAGGCGGCTTACCCGGTGCAGCACCTGGACCAGACCGTCGACGTCCACGGCCGGCATGCCCCGGTAGCCGGTGAGTAGCTTCGACCCGCGCAACCCGGTCACCATCTCGTGGACATCCACGTCGGTGAGGGGAGCCAGACGGCTCACGTGGTCACCGAGGACCTCCACGGTTATGCCCCCCAGGCCGAAAACGACCAGGGGACCGAAGGCCGGGTCCTCTATGGCCCCGACGATCGTCTCTATGCCTCCCGGCGGCGCCATCGGCTGGAGCAGGACGCCCGACATGGATTCACCGAAGGCCTTCCGCATCGCTTCGTAGACCTCCACGACGGCATCGTGGCCTTGCACGCCCAGCCGCACCCCGCCGCCCTCGCTCTTGTGCACCGGGCCGAGCACCTTGATGGCCACCGGGCCGGCGATCTCTTCGGCCCACTTGCCCGCCTCTTCGGCGCTGTAGGCCTCGACGGTGCGCAGGACGGGCACGCCGAAGGCAGCCAGGACGTCCATGGCCGCGGCACCGGTTACCCAACCCGAGATCATGGCGCCGGTGCCACCCGCGCCCCCGTCATGGGGCAGGCGCCGGCGGGCTTCGTTGACGTCCACGTCCTCGAGGGCAGGGATGACCCCTTTGGGCCGGCGCCGCCACTCCCCGTAGCGCAAGGCGTTGGCCAGCGCCCTCACTGCAGTCTCGGGATAGATGTAGCTGGGCACAGGGTAATGAGCCGTCTGCAAGACGGCCTGCCCGGTCGCTTCCGCACCGAGAAGGCTCGCTACCACCGGCTTGGCCGCCCGAGGGCCCCCGCCGGCATTGGGCTCCTTGGTCCCCCCGTCCCCCTCGGCCATAGCGGCGGCCCGGTCGACGGCCGCCACGATGGCCTTGGCGATGTCTTCGGTCTTCCTGGTGACCAGGGGCGGGGTGAAGTTGACCGCCACGGCGTCCACCTCGTCACTGGCCAGGAGCAGCCCGAGAACGCTCTCGTACATGGGCGCACTGGCCTCGGCACCGAGGTCGATCGGGTTGGCCACCCCTCCGTTGCGAGGGCAAAGCTCGGCGATCTGGCGCTGGAGCTCGGCCGAGAACTCCGGCACCTCCAGGCCGTTGCTGACACAGGCGTCGACGGCGAGCACGCCCGGGCCGCCGACATTGCTCAGCACCGCCACCCGCAAACCCTGGCCCAGAGGCTGGGAGCCGACCACCTGGGCGACGTCGAAGAGCTCTTCGATGGTGTCGACCCGTATTACCCCTGTCTGGCGGAACAGTGCCGCCACGGCCTCGTCCGAACTGGCCAACGCCGCCGTGTGCGAGGAGGCGGCCCGGCTGCCCACAGCCGTGCGGCCTCCCTTCACCGCCACGATGGGCTTGGACTGGCTGAACTGGCGGGCCAGGCGGGCAAACTTGCGGGGGTTGCCAAAAGACTCGAGGTACAAAAGGGCGACGGCGGTGTCGTCGTCTTCGCTCCACCACGACAGCAGGTCGTTGCCGCTCACGTCCGCCTTGTTGCCCATGGAAACGAAGCTCGACAGGCCGATCCCGCGCTTTTTGGCTTCGGCCAGGATGGCGATGCCGAGGCCACCGGACTGAGAGGCAAAGCCAAGGTGCCCGGCCACAGGGGTGTCCTTGGCGAAGGTGGCGTTCATCGAAATCTCCGGGTCGGTGTTGAGTACGCCGAAGCAGTTGGGCCCGACCACGCGCATGCCGTAGGAGTGGGCCAGGCGGGCCACTTCCCTTTCCAACTTGGCACCGGCGGCGCCGTCCTCGGCGAAGTGCGAGGACACCACGACCAGGGCGCCGACCCCTTTGCGCCCGCACGCCTCGACGACCTCAGGCACCGACTTGGCCGGGACGGCCACCAGGGCCAGGTCGACCTCTCCGGGAACGGCTTCGATACCCGGGAAGCACGGCAAGCTGGCGATGTGGGTGGCGGTCGGGTTGACCGGGTACACCGGGCCCTGGAAATCGGCGTTCAGGAGGTTGCGGACCAGCTCGTGGCCCACCGTCCCCCTCGTCCGGGAAGCCCCGATAACGGCGACCGAGCGGGGCCGTAGCAACCGCTCCATGCTGCGCGCCGCGGCTTTGCGGTCGCGCTCGTACAGGGCCGCCAGGGCTTCTTCGGTGGGGGCGATGTCCATCACGACGCGGATAACGCCGGACTCGAGCCGCGAACGCTGGGTAAAACCGGCGTCGCGGAAAACCTGCACCATCTGGTTGTTTTCCAGGAACGTGTCGGCCGCGAACCGCTTGAGCCCGTGCCGGCGGCCCTCGTGGGCCAGGTACTCGAGCAACAGGGTGCCCAGGCCGAGGCCCTGGTGGAGGTCGTCGACGACAAAGGCCACCTCGGCGACGTCGCTCCCCGGCACCCGGTCGTACTGAGCGCAGGCGATGAGCTGGTTGCCTCTTTCCACTACCAGCACGCATTGGTCGGCGTCCGTTTTAACCAGGCGCGCCAGTTCGTCCTCGGACAGCCGGGGGTGAGCGCCCAGGTAACGCAGCCGGACCGTTTCCTGGGACAAGCGGGTGTGCAGGTCGGCCAATGACGGGCCGTCTTTGTCCCTGACCGTGCGCATACAGGCGGTCGAGCCGTCGACGAGGACCACGTCCCGGGCCCAGGCTCCAGTACCTACGAGGTCAACGCTCATCCCACAGTCTCCTTTGGTTGCCCGGCGCTGCTGCCGTACTGCCGTCCAGTGAACAATTCCATGCTTATGCGAAGCGCCGCCGTCATGCTTTGGTCGACCAGGGGGAGGGGGGGCGGGAGCTTGTCCCCGGGGCCGGCGCGCCGTTCGTCCAGTACCTCGGCGCGCCCTTGGACCAGGATCTCCCACCACGAGCTCCCGTCCGGGCTCGTGCCTTCGGTTTGGAACGCGACAACTCCCGGCTGGGCCGGGACCTTCCCGATCAACCCCAGACCGGCGCGCACCAGTAGGTCGTCGCCGTCCACGGAGCAGGTCACGGGGACGACGAGCGGCAATGCGCCCTGTGACAGGGCCAGGTGGCCCCCCGAGGCGGCGGCCAGAAGCGAACGGCACCGCTCGGCGCTGAGCCGCGGCGGGCCCGGGTTTTCGGTCACCGTAGCAGGCTTGACCGTCGGGCTTGTGACCATCACGATTATGTTGGGCGCGCGGAGGGGCCCCAGGGCAGGGCCGAATGACCCAAATGCCGAGGCGCATGGGCCTTCCGCTAGCATCGAGGTTCGCAATGGTGCTCGAAGCGCAGGCGGCTGACGACGCTCCCGGGCCCGTAAGCCTACCTCCGGGTGTGACTCTGCCCCAGGGCTCGGACATGCTCACGACGTTTTTGTCGCTCATGCCCGACGCCGCCGTGGCCGTCGACGGCAAAGGGACGATCGTTTCGGTCAACGAGCGGACGGAGGCGTTCTTTGGGTACAGCGCCGAGGAGGTGCAGGGCAAGTCCATAGAGCTCCTCGTCCCTGAGCGGTTCCGCCACTCGCATCGCAAGCGCCGTAGCGACTACTCCGCCGACCCCCGGACCCGGCCCATGGGGGCCGGCCTCGACCTCTACGCCCGGCGCAAGGACGGCAGCGAGTTCCCCGTCGACATCAGCCTCGCCCCCATCGGCGGCGACGGCGGGTTGGTGGTGGCGGCCATCCGCGACATAACCGAGCGCAAGACGGCTCAGTCGGCACAAGCCCAGCTCGCCGCCATCGTGCAGTCTTCAGCCGATGGGATTTTTTCCATGTCGCACCGGGGCGTGATCACGAGCTGGAACCCGGGCGCCGAAGCCATGTTCGGGTTCAGCCCCGATGAGGTCGTAGGGCGCCATATCGGCCTGTTTTTCCCCGACGACCCCGTCCTAGAGGAGCTGCTCGACGACACCCGGTCGGGCCACGTCCCTCGTTCGAAAGACACCCGCTGGCAGAGGCGGGAGGGCAAGTCCCTCGACGTCGCCATCTCGGTGTCGCCCCTGGCCCTCGGTGACGAGCCCGGCTTCTCGGTCCTGGTGCGGGACATCACGGTCCACAAGGAGGCCGAAGCCCAGCTGCGCCGCCAGGCGCGCTGGCAGGCGGCGACGGCCGAGATAAGGCTCAGTCTCCTCTCCGAGGCCTCCCTCAAGAGCTCGCTCAACCTGGTCTGCAAATGGGCGGCCGAGCTGGCCCACGCCAGCGCCGCCGCCCTGGTGGTCGTCGAAGAGAAACGCTCCCGTGTCGCCGCCAGTCACGGCGACCGTGACGTCCTGGGGGCGGTCAGCCATCCGGACCAGGTAGCCACGCCGGTGGTGCAGGCCATAGCCTCAGGCAAACCGGTGACGGCGGCGAGCAACCGCGGTGCCGGCGTGCACGCCCGGGCTTTCCCGTTGACCCTGCCGGGCAAGGACGGGCCCCAGGCGGCGGCGCTGGTCATTTTGGGCGAGGAGGGCGCTGTCCTCGGCCCCGACGCGGACGAGACGATCGGCTCTCTCGCCACCCAGGCCATCCTGGCGTTCGAGCTCGCCAACGTCCGCTCCGAACGGGACCGGCTGCTCATCTCCGCTGACCGCGAGCGTATCGCCCGTGACCTGCACGACCTGGTCATCCAGCGCTTGTTCGGGGCCGGTCTGCGCCTCCAAGGCGCCCTGGCCCTGATCGACAACCCGCAGGCATCGGCCCGGGTCGCCTCGACCGTCGACGACCTCGACGTCACCATTAAGGAAATAAGAGAGGCGATATTCGCGCTCGAGTCAGCGCCTGGCACCGGCCTGCGGGCCAAGGCGCTCGAGGCCCTGGCCTATGCCGCCGAGTCCCTGGGCTTCCGCCCGTCGGTCTCCTTCCACGGTGCCTCCGACTGGGAGATCGCCCTGCCCGTACAGCTGGAGGCGGTGGCGGTGCTGAGGGAGGCGCTCTCCAATGCCGCCCGTCATGCCCATGCCACCCGGGTGGAGGTGGACATCACCCTCGACGACGAGCTCAGCGTGCTCGTCACCGACAACGGGGTCGGCGTCGGTAACCCCGACCATCTCAGCGGCATCGCCAACGCCAGGGCACGAGCCGAACTGCTGGGCGGAAGTTTGGAGCTGTCACCGGCCGAAGGCGGGGGGACGTGCTTCGAATGGCGGGTGCCCTTGCCGGCCGTGCCGGCCGTCAACGATTGAACAACTGAGGGTTTTGCGAGGGACGCTGGTCCCTTGGACCACGCTAGGCTAAGCCCCTAAGGAGGCGGACATGTCCGACGCAGCCCTGGAGAGCCTGACCGAAGACGAATGCTTGGCCATGCTGCAGCGGACTAAGTACGGACGTGTCGCAGTGGTGAACGACCAGGGACGCCCTGAGATCTTTCCCGTCAACTTCGTGCTGCACGGCCGCACGGTAGCCTTCGCCACTGGTTCGGAAGTGCTGGCGACCCGGGCACCTCTCGGCCATGTGGCCTTCGAGGCGGACATCATAGACCCCACGACCCGGGAGGGCTGGGACGTGGTGGTCGCCGGCGAAGGCGCCGACATAACCGATGCCGTCGACCTGGCGTCTCTGCAAACTCGCTCCGAACCAGTCGAGCACTGGGCCCCCGGGATCAAGGACCACTGGATATCGATCGTCAACCCTCACTTCACCGGGCGCAGGCTGTACAAGCCAGTCCCGTCATCGACCTTCTACTAGGCAGTAGGCGGCCCGCTGCTTCCCCGAGCTCTACCGTCCCTGGCGTGGCCCCGAGCGCCATCGGAAAGCGTGGGCGCCCCCTCTTCGACGACCACGGGGGTGACCTTTGGCGCTGCCGCCGGAGCCTTCAGCGCGCCACGCGACGCCCTCCTCGGTGCGGGTGATCTCTGGGCCGCCACCGGTGCGGCAACCGACGGCCCCGGTGTGGGTGCGGCCGGACCTGGACCGGTGGCGCCGTTGGCATGGCCGGGCACCGTTCTCCGGCCTGACGTCCTGCGCCGGCCCGGCGCCCCGTTTTGTGGCCCGAGCTCCTTGTGGACCGGCACTCCTTCCGGTCCCCCAAGGGCTTGGGCACCACCCGCGCTCCTCGGCGCCCGCACCCGCTGGCGCACGGCCTGTCTAGCGACCTCAGCCGCGTTCGCGAGCTGAGCCGCGTTATCGGTGGGAGCGGGTGTCTCGGTGACGGCCGAAGTTTTGGCCGGAGCTGCCGTTTGGGCCTGAGCGGGCACCTTGACCGCGGTGTGCCTTCTCGCCGCGGCCGCGCTTTTGGCCGGGGCCGCGTTCTGGGCCGGAGCGGGCGTTTGGGCCACTGGGCGCGCTTTAGTCGGGGGCGCCTTTTTGGCTAGGGCCGACGCTCCAGCCCCAGCTGCCTTCCCGGGCACAGCAACCGTTTTGGCCGGAGCTCTCCTTTTTGCCGGAGCCGTCCTTTTTGCCACACCGACGGTTTCAGACGAAGCCGCTTTCCTGGCCGCCACCGACTTTTCGGCCCGCGCCGGGCCTTTGGCCGGGGCCACTTTCCGGCCCCGGGCACCCGTCTTCGCCGGAGCCCCACTCTGGGAGGCAGCCGTTTTAGCCGGAGCCGCTTTCCTGGCCGCCGCCGCCTTGGCCGCAGCCGCCTTGGCCGCAGCCGGCGTTTTAGCCGCAGCCGCCTTGGCCGCAGCCGGCGTTTTAGCCGCAGCCGTCTTTTGGGCCGGAGCCGTCTTTTGGGCCGGAGCCGTCTTTTGGGCCGGAGCGGCTTTTTGGGCCGGAGCCGTCTTTTTGGCCGGAGCGGCTTTCTGGGCCGTAGCCACCTTTTGAGCCGGAGCGGCTTTCTTTGCCGTAGCCGCCTTGGCCGGGGCAGCCTTCTTAGCCGGACCAGCCGCTTGGGGGGGGGCAGCCTTCTTGACCGTAGCCGCACCCTTAGACACGGCCACCTTCCTGACGGCCGCGCCCTTCTTGGCGGCCGTGGCGGACGAGGGTTCTAACCGGTGGATCTCGGCCTCGATCGTCTCGGACGTGGGAATGCCGGCCACACGCGCAAATCCGGGTAAAGCAACCTCGATGCCACGCCTGAGGGCGTCAAAAGCCTGCACCACGAAGGTACGTTTCTCAGCTTTGCGCAAGACGTCGCGCGCCGAACGAGGCGGCTCGTCACCCATGGCCGACAGCGGCAGGTAACACCGCGCCCCGTCAACAGAGATGAAAGCACCATGTGAGGAGAATTCCTCCACCGTGCCTTCGACCTCGGCGCCGAGTTGGTTCTTGGCTATGAACGTGATGAAGTTGAAGGGCTCGTTGAGCGGCTCGGACGGCAGCTCGGCCCCCCGCCGGCGGCGCCGGCGCTTGCGGCCTACCTTCTCGGGCTCGACCGCTTCCTCGACGGCGACGGCTATGGCCCGCTGCAACTTCCGTTCGCCGCCCCGGCCCCGCGACCGCTCGGCCGCCAGCTCGAGGCCGCTCTCTTCGGGCCCCGCGGGCTGTTCAGCCCGCTTCTTGCGCTTCGCCTCCTTCAGGGACTCCCGGCTCCTCGGGCCGCGCACCGGGGTCCGAGGGGTGAAAATCCAACCCACTCCAGGCACCGGTTTGCCCCCGATCAGTCGGTCCTTGTCGAAGAGCCACTCGTACTCCCCGTGGAACTCCTGGAAGGAGTCGTTGGAGAGCACTACCGCTCCCACCTTGTCGGCGATCCTGAGCAGGAAGGCGTCGCCCCTGCCGATCGCTCCCGCCGGCGGGGAGACAATGTCGCCATCGGTCTCGGCCTCTTCGAAAATCGGGCGCTCCTCGGGCGGGATGCGGTGGCCGAAAGTCGCATCGACGACCACGGTGACGACGTCGTCCGGGTTCTCGAGCAGAAATTCGCGCACCGCCTCGTCAAGCTGCTTGAGGCTGGGCAATGAGCTACCTTCAGTGGCGATATTCGAGCCGTCCACGACTACGTGACGTGCTGGCATGGTCCTCCTGTTTTTCGGTCCGGAGGCCCCGCCCGAGGCCGACGCGCACCACCTGCTCGCCGGCCCGGAGCTGACGGGCCCCAGGCGCAACACCACTGTGAGCTCACCGCCACCGCATCGCGGACAATGCCGCTACGTACCCGGAGCAGGTCGGACCCTCAGTGGACTTGCACCCACTGTCACATATCTTGCCACTTTGGGAGACCAAGGTGGTGCATGCCCAGCTGGCGGACGTTTTGCCGGTGGCGAAGATGCCCGACCGGTGCCTCCCCGGGTGCGTGGGGGGGTTCAGCTACCCGGCGTGAGCGCCCGCTGCAAAATGTCCGCCTGCTCCAAGTCGTGCAGGGTGTGGCTGCCGGTGGCGGGCGAACCCGAAGCCACCCGGGCGACACGGGCCAGGCTTTGCCGCTCGCCGACGATTTCGCCCAGCCGGTCGCGCACAAATTCCCACGCACCCATATTCGCCGGCTCCTCCTGCGCCCACACGACCTCGGTGGCGGACGGGTAGGCGGACATGACGGCACCAATTTGTGGCCCGGGCCAGGGATAAAGCTGCTCAACGCGCACTATCGCCACATCCGCCCGGTCCGCCTCGTTACGTGCTACCAGCAGGTCCAGGCCAACCTTTCCCGAGGCGAGAACGACCCGGCGGACCTGTTCCGGTCGGGCCAGTGGGTCGTCGAGGACTTCCCTGAAAGCCCCGCCGCTGAGCTCTTCGACGGGGCTGTAGGCCTCCCGTGCCCGCAGGTACCGCTTGGGCGTGAACAAGACGAGCGGCTTGCTCGAAGCCCGGTATACCTGCCGGCGCAGCAGGTGGAAAAGCTGCGCCGCCGTGGTGACATTTGCCACGCAGATGTTGTCCTCGGCGCAAAGAGCCAAGAACCTCTCGATCCGAGCCGAGGAGTGCTCCGGTCCCTGGCCCTCGTAGCCGTGAGGCAACAACAGGGTCAAGCGTGAGCGCTGCTCCCACTTCACTTCCGATGCCGCCAGGAACTGGTCGATGACGATCTGCGCCCCGTTGATGAAATCACCGAACTGTGCCTCCCATGCCACCAGGGCCTCAGGGGCGAACAAGGAGTACCCGTACTCGAAACCGAGGGCGGCGTACTCCGAGAGCAACGAGTCGTAGACGAAGAAGCGGCCCGCCGTCGCGCCCTGCTGGCGCGCCATCTCGGCCAGGGCCACGTGCTCGGCGCCGGTACGGTAATCGACGTAGACCGCGTTGCGGTGGCCGAAGGTGCCCCGCCGGGTGTCCTGGCCGCAAAGGCGCACGTCGTGGCCGTCCAGGACGACCGTGCCATAGGCAAGGGCCTCGCCCAGCGCCCAGTCCACCTGGCCCGAAGCCCATAGCTTGGCCCGCGCTTCGAGGGCCCGGGCGATCTTGGGGTGCAGCGTCCAGCCCTCGGGTGCCCTGGTCAGGGCGTCCACGACCGTGGCCAGCTGCTCGGCCGGCGCCGCTGTAAACGCCGGCGCCTCTACCGGGGCCGGGGCCGGGGGCGGCGGCAGCTGCGTGAGGTGCGGGGGGGCGGACGCCCTTGTCTGGTCCAAGGCCGTCTGCAGGCGGCGGGCGAAGTCGGCCAGGGCCGCCTCGGCCTCCTCGAGCGTGATGTCGCCCCGGCGCACCAGCGCCTCGGTGTACAGCTTCCTGACGCTACGGTGCTCCTTGATGAGCTGGTAGAGCAATGGCTGTGTCAGCGACGGGTCGTCTTGCTCGTTGTGGCCGTACCGGCGGTAACAGACCATGTCGATAACCACGTCCTTGTGGAACTCCTGGCGGAAGGCGAGAGCGATGCGGGCCACCCGGACGCAGGCTTCGGGGTCGTCGCCGTTGACGTGGAATATGGGGGCCTGGACCATCTTGGCCACGTCCGTGGCATAAACCGACGAGCGGGCCGACTCGGGGCTGGTGGTGAAGCCGAGCTGGTTGTTTATCACCAGATGGACGGTGCCGCCCGTCTCATAGGCGGCCAGCGTCGACATGTTGAGCGTCTCCGCCACGACCCCCTGACCGGCAAAGGCGGCGTCGCCGTGGACCAGTACGGGCAGGACGAGCTCTGTCGGCGCCAGGTCCGCCCCGGCCGGCGCACCCGCCTGGGCCGGCGCACCCGCCTGGGCCGCTGGTCGCGCCTGGACCAGGGCGTCCTGGACGGCCCGGGCCATCCCTTCGACGACAGGTCCGACGGCCTCCAGGTGGGAGGGGTTGGAGGCCAGCGCCACGTCGAGGGAGTTGCCGGCCCGCGAACGGAAATTGCCCCGGAAACCCTTGTGGTACTTGACGTCCCCCGAACCCTGGACGCTCGTAGGGTCCAGGTTGCCCTCGAATTCCCCGAAGAGATCACCGTAGCTCTTGCCCACGATGTTTATGAGCACGTTGAGGCGGCCGCGGTGGGCCATGCCCATGACGACGTGGCGGTGCCCCAGGTCCGCGGCGTCGTCGAGCAAGGCATCGAGCAACGGTATGGCCGATTCGGCTCCCTCCAGACCGAAGCGCTTCTGGCCTATGTACTTGGTCTCGAGGAAACGCTCCAGGGCTTCGGCGGCGTTGAGCCGCGAAAGGATGTGACGGTGCTCGTCCGGCCCCAAGTCCGTCGGCGCTCCTTCGACATGGGCCTGGATCCAACGTTTCTGCTCGGGCTCCATGATGTGCATGTACTCGACGCCCACGGTCCGGCAATAGGCGTCTCGCAGCACCGAAAGGATGTCGCCCAGGCGCATCCTCTCCCCGGGGCCCAGGCCCTGAGCGAGGAACTCGCGGTCCAGATCCCAGACCGTGAGCCCATAGGTGTCCGGGTCGAGCTCGGGGTGCATGTGAGGCTCGGTCCAATCGAGCGGGTCGAGATGAGCGATCAGGTGCCCCCTCACCCGGTAGGCGTTGACGAGGCGGTCGACCTTCTGCTGTTTTTCCAGGAAGTTGCCGACCGGCTCGAAGGGGTCGTTTACGTCCCGGTGGTACTTCACCGCTTCGTACGGGACTCCCATCGAACGAAAAACGCCTTGGTAAAAGCCGTCTTCACCCAGGAGCAACCTGTGCAGCCGCTGGAGGAACAACCCCGATTCCGCGCCCTGGACCACCCGGTGGTCGTAGGTGGAAGTGATGGTCACGACTTTGGAAATTCCGAGCTCGGCCAACTGGCGCGGGTCGGCGCTGTGCCATTCGGCGGGGTAGTCGATCGTCCCCACGCCGATGATCGCTCCCTGACCGGCCATCAACCTGGGAACCGATTGCACCGTTCCCAGGGTCCCCGGGTTTGTCATGGTCAGCGTCGGCGCGGCAAAGTCGCCGATTTGGGCCTTGCCAGAACGGACTTTGCGGACAAGTTCTTCGTAGGCGGACCAAAAACCTCGGAACTCGAGGGTCTCGGCCTGCTTGATCACGGGCACCATGAGCGCCCGGGTGCCGTCGGGCCGTGGCAGGTCCACGGCCAAGCCCAGGTTGACGTGCGCCGGACGGAAGACGGCGGGGCCGGCGGCCGGGCCGGCCTTCGATGAGGCGCCGTTGCCCCCTTCAGGGGCGACCGGGCTACCGGCCGTGGCGAGACCATCGGCGCTGTCGCGGTAGCTGTAATTGAGGGCGGGGACGGACCGGAGGGCCTGGACGATCGCCCAGCCGATCACGTGGGTGAAGCTCACCTTGCCAGCCGAGCCCGACCGCGCCATCTGGTTGTTGAGGATGAGCCGGTTGACCTCCAGGAGCTTGGCCGGCACCACCCGGAAGCTCGTCGCCGTAGGCACGCTCAGGCTCGAGGTCATGTTGGCCACTACCCGCGCCGCACCGCCCCGGAGAGGCACGAGGTTCCCGTCGGCCGCGCCCCCCGGCCCGGCACCAGCGGTACCGCCCGACGACGCCGTTGACGGCTCGCCCGCTCCGGGACCGGCCTGGCGTGGTCCCTCGGCCGGCTTGGGCGTCGGCACCGCCCGTGAGCTGCTGTCCGGAGGGGCGAGCGTGGCCGCTGGCGCTCCCGGCGCCGTGCCCGCCCCGGCACCGTTGCCGGTGTGCCCGTCCTGCCCGGCCCCGCCACCGGCCCCCGCCTTGCCCACCTGGCGCGAGGTGGCGGCCGGCCAGGCGGTGGCGCCCTCGTGGGGCTCGTCTTGCTCGGTCGTGCTCCCCAGGACCGGGCGGGCGAGGTTGGCCCCGCCGGGCTTGTACCCTTCGAAAAAGTCGCGCCAGCTCTCGCTTACCGAGCTCGGGTCGCGCCGGAACTCCTCGAACATCTCGTCGACCAGCCAGGCGTTGGGACCGAAGCTGTCTGACCGCGGTTGTGGGGCCTCAGGCACAGCATTGACAGCCTAGGGCGTAGTGCAGCCCGTTCCTCAGGTTGGCCGGCAAAGAGGCCGACAAATACATGTGTGACCCCTATCGCGCCCGTCCTGCCTGTGAGCAGGGCCGTCGTTCGTTTCATAGAGGCGGGCAACGACGTCGTCTGTGAGCAATGCCAGCTACCGGTGAAGTTCGTGGCCCGGGTACGGGGCCGCCAGGTGATCGCCAATGTTTACATCGACGGGCGATGGGCCAGGGTGGAGCACTACCACGAGGCGTGCTACGAGGAAGCGGGGGAACCGTTCGGCAGCCCGAGATCCTGAGCCGGCGCCCTTCAGCCCCGTAACCGGACCTGGTAAACCACGGTCCAGTCCGCTCCGTCCCCGCACATGACGTCCACCTGGTGGGCCCGGCACGCCAGGGGCAACTTGGAAGCCAGGTCTTCGGCCGCCGCGGCCAACGAGCTCTCCCCCGCATCGCCGGCCAGGCCCACCGTCAGGTGGGGTACGACCTCAGGGAACTCTCCCTGCCACGGGGGGGTCTCGAAGTGGTCCGCCAGCAATGACGTCAACCACTTGAAGGGCGCAGCCGGCGACGGCGCCAGCCAGAGCACCCGCTTACCGAACCAGCGCACGGCCTCCAGGGAGTAATCGAAGGGCCGTTGGTGGGCCAACAGCGCTTCCAGCTCCTCGAAATGTTCCTGCTTGATCTGCTCAGGCGGGATCCAGGGGACGACCAGGGTGATGTGGGCGGGCACACCGGCCCGAGCCGTCGGGTCGTGAGCGGCCCGCCACGACCCGACCAGAGCTTCGGCCTCGGGGACGGGCACGAGCAGGGCGCTCTGCGGGGACGTGACAGAAGGTCCCGCGGCCGGCCGGAGGCCCTCCGCGAACCGAGCGGCTGTCACGTTGCCAAACCGTACCGCGAGCGCGCCCCCGGGTGCGGGCGCGCCGAGGCGTCAGAGCCGCCTCCCCTGATCACGCCGGCTCCGAACACCTCGGCCAACAACATGGGCACCACCGCTTCCAGCTGGTCATAAGTGCAGCTGCGAGGGTCGCGGTCGGGCCGCCAGCGCCGGAACTGGGCCGTGTGGCGGAGCCGGTCGCCCTGGAGGTGCTCGTAGGCGGCCTCGACGACGAGCTCGGGGCGCACAGGTTCGAAAGACAGGTCCTTGGCCGCGTTCCAGCGGCTGCGGGCGCCCGGGGGCCGGGGGCCGGCCGGGGCCGGGCCGTTGAGCTGGGCCGGGGCCGCCCAGGCGGCCCACGGGTGTTCGTCGCCGGCCGGGGCACCAGCACCGGCGGCCAGGGCGCGGTAGGGGGCGAGGACTTCGGCCAGTTGACGGCGCTGCTCGGCGGGGAAGGCCCCGATCACGCCGACGTGACTGAGCCGGCCGGCCGCGTCGTACAGGCCGAGCATCAAAGAGCCGACCTCTTGCCCGCTGGCGGCCCCCGACGAAGCCCGGTACCACCGGAAGCCGCCGACGACGAACTCGGCCGTGCGTTGGTGCTTGACCTTGACCATGACCCGCTTGCCGGGCACATAGACGAGCCCGGCGGGTTTGGCCACCACGCCGTCGAGCCCCGCACCTTCGAAACGCCCGAACCAGTCTTCGGCCACCGACCGCTGGCGCGTCGCCGGCGTCAGGTGCACCCGGGCGGACCGGCTGACCGGTCCGGGCGGGCCCAGGATGTCCTCCAGCACACTCCGGCGCTCATGGAACGGCTGGCCCCGCAAATCGCGCTCCCCCAGTGCCAGCAGGTCGAAGGCGACAAAAGAGGCGGGCGTCTTTTCTGCCAGCATCCGGACGCGGCTCGACGCCGGGTGAACCCGCTGGCTCAGAGCGTCGAAATCAAGGCCGCCGGGACCGGCGACGACAACTTCGCCGTCCACCACCGCGGCATCGGGCAGAGCGGTCCGAAGGTCGGCTACGAGCTCGGGGAAATAACGGGTGAGCGGCAGTTCGTTGCGGCTGCCGATCTCGACGTCGGTCCCATGGCGAAAAACGATGCCCCGAAAACCGTCCCATTTCGGCTCGTAGAAGTAGTCTCCGTCGGGGAGGCTGCGCTCCAACTTGGCCAGCATCGGGGCTACGGGCGGGGGCACCGGCAGGTCGGCGACGCTCAAGTGGGGCTTCCCAGGCCGAGGGGCGGACGGGCCGGAGGCTGGCTCAATGCCCGCCCATGCGCCGGGCAATGGCGGCGGCCCGCGGGTTTTGTTCGATCTGTTCCAAGGACGCCGGAAGCGCCAGGCACCAATTGGGCCACTGGTCGATCGTACCCGGCATGTTGGGCCGCTCCTCTACGGCCAGGGCGTCGTCCAGGGAGGCCGTCCGTAGGGCACAGGGGGCCTCAGCCAGCGCCGCGTAGGTGGCTTCGATCACCTCGGAGAGGGGGCGCCCGTCGTCCGAGCCTGTCCAGTCGACCAGCCGCCGCCGCAGTGACGCGGCTGCCCCTTCGTTGACCGGGATCCCCAGCCGGCGCTGGGCCTCGGCATCCGACCCCGTCCACACCCCCGCCACGGTGGGCAGGTCATGGGTCGTGACCGCCGCCAACGCCTGTTCCGGCCACTCGGGCGGCCGCCGGGGCTCGAACCAAAAGAGCCTGTAGGAGAGCACACCGCTCTGGGCCATCATTTGGCGCACGTGGTCCTCGACCGTGCCCAGGTCCTCGCCGACGACGTAGGCCCCGGCCCGGGACGCCTCCAGGCGCAGGAGGCCGACCATGTCCTGCCACATGTAGCGGACGTAGGCCCCTTGCCTCGCCTCGGACCCCAGAGGCACCCAGAAAAGGCGGAAAAGCCCCATGACATGGTCGGCCCGCAGCCCCCGAGCCGGCCGCATCACAGCCCGCAGCATCTCGATGTACGGCTCGTAGGCGGCCGCCCGCAGTTTCCAAGGGTCCCAGGGCGGCAGGGCCCAGTTCTGGCCGTTGGTATTGAAGTCGTCGGGAGGGGCGCCGACACGCATCCCCAGAGCGAAAGTGTCCTGCCACAGCCACGCGTCTGCGCCTCCGCCGTCCACCCCGACGGCGAGGTCGCAGATCAGGCCGGCACCGTTGACGTGGGCGGCACGGGCCAGCTGGACCTCGCACAGCCATTGCAACCAGGCGTGGTAACGCTTGCGGGAGCGCCCTTCGCCGGCGGCGAACTCGCCGACCTCAGGGCGCGAGGGGTGGCGGTACTCCTCCGGCCAGTTCTGCCACGGCAGGCCGTACCGTTCGCCCAGGGCGCAGAACGACGTGTAGCCGTCCAGCGCCGGCCCCCGCTGGCGTACGTAGGCCTCGAACCGTTCGTCGGTCCCGGACCGCTCGGACCGGGCGAAAAGCGTCTCCAGGGCTGGCGACTTGAACGCCCACACCTGGGAACGGTCGATGAGCCTCTGCTCGTTGAGCGCCCTCGCCTTTTCGGCCAGTGGCGCCACCTCGGCCAGGTCGGCGGCGCCCGGGACCTCTTCGATGCGGATGTACAGCGGGTTGAAGAAGCAGCGTGAGCTCGGGAAATAAGGGCTCGGTTCCGGTACCGGTCCTGTCGCCGGGGCATGCAGGGGGTTGAGCAGGACAAAGCCCGCTCCATGCTCACCCGCCCAACCGACCAAGCGGCGCAGGTCGGCGAAGTCGCCGATCCCCCAGCTCGTCGCCGAACGGGTGGCGTACAGCTGCGACGACCACCCCCAGGTGCGCCCGGGGGGCGGGGAAGGGCAGCGGGGCGGGCACACGGCCACCGTCAGGGGCGCGCCCCCCGCCTCGGGTTCCAGACGGTGATAACCCGGAGGGACCTCGGGCGGTTGCGGGTCGCCCGGGCGCAGCCCGACCGTCCCTCCTCCTTCCAGGACCAGGGTGCCGGCGGGCAGCTCGGCCGGCCATGTCCTGCCCCCGCCCCCCTCCGGGCCCACTGTGACCTGGTCAACTACCACCAGGGGAGCGGGGCCGCCCGGCTGGCGCGTCCCGGCGCCCATCGCCTCCAGCACGGCCTGCGCCGTCGCCTCGGAGATGTCTTCCCACTGGCCGGCCACGTCCCAGTAACCGGGATCCACTCCCCAGGCCTCGAGCTCAGAGCGGTTCACGCGTCGTCCCTCACCGGGTCTCGTTACCCATAACGGCAGTTTCCCACGTGCCGCTCCGGGCGCAAGGCAGTCCCCGGCCCCGGCCCCGGGCGCAGGGCGGCCCCGGCCCCGGGCATCCCCCGCGGACGGCCGCCCGGGCGCCTACGCTGGCTGCGGTGACCGGAGCGCCGGCGGCTGTCGTTCCCGCCACCCCAAGCGGGCCTGTTTTTGGCGACGGGGTACTCCTGGGGGAGTGCCGGGCCCTGGCCGGGAGCAGCTCGTGGGCCGACCGTTCCCTCGTCCGGGACGGCACCTTCTACCCCTCCCGCTCGCTCAGCGCCGCGCAACGGCTGGCCCACTACGCCAGCCGGCTCCCCCTCGCCGAGGTGGCGACCACCTACCGCTTCCCCCCCACTCCCGAAGTGGCGCAGCGCTGGGCCAGTGCCACTCCTCCGGGCTTCACCATCGACGTGCGGGCCTGGTCCCTCTTGTGCGGCGCCCCCACCTGGCCCGAGTCGCTGTGGGCCGACCTCCAGGGCTACGTGCGGCCGTCCCACCGGGACGGCGCCAAGCTCTACCGTCAGCGCCTACCGGCCGACGTGGTCGACGAATGTTGGGAGCGCTTCAACCACGCCCTTCGCCCCTTGGCCGAAGCGGGCAAACTGGGGGCCGTCATCGTCCGTTTCCCCTCCTGGTTCAGCCCCCGACCGGTGGCCTTCGAGGAGCTGGCCGCCTTGGCGGCGCGCCTGCCCGGGCTGCGCACGGCCGTGGAGCTGACCAACGCGCGCTGGTTCGAGGGCGACGCCTGCGAGCAGACGCTCAGCGTCCTGGAGGCGCTCGGGCTTTGTTTTGTCTGCCGGGACACTCCCGGGCCGGGCGCGCCGATCGTGGCCGCCACGGCCGACGTCGCCCTGGTCCGCCTGCCCGGGCGGGCGGTACGGAGCTGGCCCGTCGCCCCCGGGCCGGTCCCGGCTGCACCTGTCCCCACCGCGCCTGGCGAGGGCCTGGACTGGGAGCCCGCCCACGCCTACCGCTACAGCGACGCCGAACTGGCGGAGTGGGCGCCGGCCATCCGGGACCTGGCGTCGGGCACCTCTCAAGTGCACATCATCCTGGACAACTGCTGGCGGGCCAACGCCGTTGACAACGCCGCCACCATGCTGGCGTTGCTAGCTCGCTGACGCCCCCAGCGGCATTGGAACAGCTGACAGTCACCGCCCGAGATGGCGTGCGCCTGGCCTGTTGGGATTTCGCCGGCGCCGGCACGCCGCTGCTCATGGTGCACGGCGTGGGGCTGCACGGCCGCTGCTGGGCGCCGGTGGCCGACCTCCTTCTCGCCGGCGGGTCCCGGCCTCTGGCCCTGGACATGCGAGCCCACGGCGCCTCGGGCCGTTCCCCTGATGGCCGCTACGGTTGGGAGCTCTTCGCCGCCGACGTCCTCGACGGCCTCGACGGCCTGGGCCTGGCCGCCCAGCCCGGCGGGGTGGCCGGCGTAGGCCATTCGGCCGGCGCTTCCGCCCTCCTGCGGGCCGAAGCCGACTGTCCCGGCAGCTTCTCCCGCATATGGACCTGGGAGCCGATCGTGAGCGTCCCCGGGAGCGGCCTGAGAGAGCAACGCGGCGCCGAGTTCGCCGAGCGGGCGCGCCGGCGCCGCTCCCACTTCGCTTCGGTGGCCGAGGCCAGGGCGCACCTGGAGGGCCGGGGCATGTTCGCCGAGTTCTGCCCCGAAGCCTTCGAGGCCTTCCTCACCGGAGGGCTGGTCCCCGATGACGCCGGTGGCGTCCAGCTGGCGTGCCGGGCAGAGGACGAGGCCAGCGCGTACGCGGCGGCCGCGGAGCGGGGGTCGTGGGCGCGGCTTCAGGCGGCGCGCAGCCCCGTTGCCGTGGTGGGCGGGGGGGCCTCCCCGGCCCTACCGGCCCCCGAGCTGGAGGCGATCGCCGCCCAGCTGCCGGCCGGGGAGGCGAAAGTGCTGCCTTTACTAGGGCATTTCGGGCCTTTCCAGGCCCCGGCGGCTATCGCCGCCGACATAGCCGGATGGGCCCGGTGGCTCCCGCCCGGCCCCGGCGGGCGTAACGCTCCCCCGCCACCAGGGACGGGACGCGGTCCCGACGGGATCCACGTTCCAGTCCCAGGGGCTGGTTAGCCTGACTTCGATGGCGTTGCAGTTGCCGGCCTCGCTCACTCCGTCGAAGGTGTCCACGTTCAAGGAATGTGCCCTGGCGTTCCGCCTCTCGGCCATCGACAAGCTCCCCGAGCCGACCAACGCGCAGGCCTTCAAGGGGACCGTCGTGCACCGGGCCCTGGAGCTGCTCATGTGGGAAGAGCAACCGGGCGACCGCACCCCGGGGGCCGCCCTCGAGAAACTGGACCGGGCCCTCGAAGAGCTCCTGGTCGGCCCCGAGGGCTCGTCGCTGGCTCTGGCCGGTGCCGACCTCGAGCAGTTCGTCACCGATGCCCGCCAGCTCGTGTGCAACTACTTCGTGCTGGAGGACCCCAACAAGGTCCGGGTAATGGGCACCGAGCTCCGCATGCAGGTGGACCTCGGCCCACCGTCGGGCGAAGCCCAGGGCCACACGGCCGGCCGTTTGCGCCTGCGAGGCATCATCGACCGCCTGGAGCTGGACGACAACGACGAGCTGGTCGTGACGGACTACAAAACCGGCCGGGCGCCCGGGCAGAGCCACGAGCAGTCACGCCTGGGCGGCGTCCACTTCTACGCCTTCCTGTGCGAGCAGGTGCTCGGCCGGCGCCCGGCGCGTGTGCAGCTGTTCCACTTGCGCGAGCCGCTGGCCATATCCACCACCCCTTCTGATCAGTCCATAACGGGCCTGGAGCGCCAGGCCACCGCCATCTGGGCCGCCGTCAAGCGGGCCTGTCTCCGGGAGGACTTCAGGCCCAAGCCCGGCCCCCTGTGCGACTGGTGCGGTTACCACGCCTATTGCCCGGCCAAGGGCGGCGACCTGGCCCTGGTGAGCGGGCCGGCGCCGGGCGCCCCGCCGGTGGCAGCTACGGTGTCGGCATCTCAAATGTTCCCCCTCCCCGCCGCGGGGTGAGCCGGCGGCAACCACCGGGGGCCCTGGCCAACGGCCTTCCCCCCCGTCCCGGGCGGGGCGCCCTGGCCCGTTGGGACGGGGCTGTGGACAGTTACTTCGAAGCCCACCTGAGAGGTAGGCGGGCCCTCGACGTAGTGATGTACGCCGCCAGCGCGGCGGGTGACCACAGCATGATCTGGCTCGCTCTGGCCGGGGCAGAAGGCTGGCGCGCCGGACAGGGCCGCCGCGCCCTATTGCGGGCGGGAGCGGCCCTGGGCGCGGAGTCGGTCCTGGTCAACGGCCTGGTGAAACTGGCGTTCCGCCGCCGGCGCCCGGAAAGCACCGGACCGCGTCCCTTGCCTCTGCGCACCCCCCGGACGAGCAGTTTCCCGAGCGGCCACGCCAGTGCCGCTTTCTTCGCCGCCGCCCTGCTACGGGACGGTGCCCCAGCCCCCTTGGTCTACCTGGCGGCGGCGACCGTGGCTTCCAGCCGCGTGCACGTCAGCATGCACCACGCCTCGGACGTCATCGCCGGGGCCGCCGTCGGGGCCGTCCTGGGCGAGGCCGCCCGGCACTTCTTCCCCATCCTGGGCCTGCCCCGACGTTGACGTCCCGGGCCCGACAGGAACAAAGCACCCTGACGCTACGGTTGTAACCGTCATGCCATCTTTTTCGGTTACGTGGGACTACCTGTGCCCCTTTGCCCGCAACGTGCACGAGCACCTGGCCACCGCACTGCTCGCCGGGGTCGGCTGGGACGTGCGCTTCCGCTATTTCTCCCTGGCCCAGGCCCATGTCCCCGACGGAGGGACGCCGGTGTGGGACGAGCCGTTAGCCAAGCCCGGCGTCCTGGCCGCGCTGGCGGCCCTGGTGGTGCGGGAACGTGACCCGGGCCACTTCCTCGACGCCCACATGGCCCTGTTCACGGCTCGCCACGACCAGGCACTCGACCTGCGGGACCGCCACGTGGTGGCCGGCACCCTCGACGCCGCCGGGCTGGACGGCGCCGGGATAGTGGACGAGGCCACCCGCGGGTGGCCGGTCGCACTGGCCCGGGCGGAGCACGAGGAGTCCGTGGAGAGGTGGGACGTTTTCGGTGTCCCCACGTTCATCATTGGCGACAAGGCCGTGTTCGTGAGGCTCATGAACAGGCCCGAGGGTGATGCCAAACTGGCAGAAACTAGCATCGAGCAGGTCCTCGACCTCCTCGACAACTTCACCGAGCTAAACGAGTACAAGTTCACCAGGATCCCTCGCTGAGCCAGGACTGATCACTGGGCCAGGACTGCTCATTGAGCCAGGAGCGCTCACTGGGCCAGGACTGCTCACGGGAACAGGACTGCTCACGGAAACGGTCTCGGCCGGGCCGGAAAGCCGGGCCGGAAAGCCGGGCCGGAAAGCCGGGCCGGAAAGGCAGTGAAGCCAAGCTATGAGCACAGGTACCACGGGGCCGGCGAGCCCCGCCGTGGGGGGGCCACCCGCCGGGGGCTACACCCATCGCCAGATATTGGTGATCATGTCGGGCCTGATGCTGGGCATGTTCCTCGCCGCCCTCGACCAGACCATTGTCACCACGGCGCTCACCCGGATAAGTGAGGACTTCCACCGCCTCAACCTCTACAACTGGGTGGTCACCTCCTACCTTCTCACCTCGACGGTGACGACGCCTCTTTACGGCAAGATCTCGGACCTTTTCGGCCGCAAAGCGATTTTCCAGTTCGCCATAGTCCTGTTCCTGGCGGGCAGCGCACTGTCGGGCCTTTCGGGCAGCATGGTGCAGCTCATCTTGTTCCGGGGGGTCCAGGGCCTGGGTGCCGGCGGTTTGTTCTCGCTCGCCCTGTCGATCGTAGGCGACGTCATACCGCCGCGCGACCGAGGGCGTTACCAGGGTTATTTCGGCGGCGTCTTCGGCGTGGCCAGCATCGTCGGGCCCCTGGCGGGCGGGTTCCTGGTGGACGAGGCGTCTTGGCGCTGGGTCTTCTACGTGAACTTGCCCATAGGAGTAGTGGCTCTTTTCGTCATCAACCGGGTGCTCAAGGCAGACCATCGTCGCCGGGCAGCCCGGATCGACTGGGGCGGGGCAGTGTTGTCGGTGGGCGGAGTGGCGTTGCTGCTCATCGCCGTGCAAAGTGCGGGGCAAGTGGCTCACCTGACCACCACGGCCAAATGGGCCGGCCCGCTCGGCCTCGTGCTCGTCGCCGCGTTCGTGTGGTGGGAAGGCCGAGCGGCCGAACCCATAGTCCCTTTGCGCCTCTTTCGCAACAATGCTTTCGCCGTCTCGTCGGTGCTCGGCCTGATAACCGGCGCGGTGATGTTCGGGGCGATAATCTTCCTGCCCCTCTACCTGCAGACCGTACGGCACATCAGCCCGACCTACTCAGGATTGCGGCTCCTGCCCCTGTTGGTCGGCCTGCTTTTCACCTCGATCACCTCGGGCCTGCTGGTATCCAAACGGGGCCGCTACAAGATCTTTGTTGTCGTGGGCACGGCGGTGATGGCCGTGGGGATGTTCTTGATGTCGCTGATCCAGGTCAGCACCGGTGCTCTGGTACTGGCGGCCATGATGTTCGTCGTCGGGGCCGGCCTCGGCCTTTTCATGCAAACGTTGATCATCGCCGTACAAAACGCCATTTCCATGCAGGACATGGGAGTGGGCACCTCGGCCATCACCTTCTTCCGGACCCTTGGCGGGGCGATCGGCGCGGCCGTGCTCGGTGCCGTGGTGCTGGACCAGGAACGGGTGCTGCAACGAGCCGACATCGTCAAGTACGGCAAAGTGCTTGGAGTCGCTCACGATTTCACCTCCGCCATGGACCGGGCTTTCCTGTGGTCGGTACCGGTGGCCCTGGTTGCCTTCGTGCTTTCCTTCCTCCTCAAGGAAGTGAAACTGCGCACGTCCCTGGGCCAGAGCGCGCCCCCCGTCAACACCGGCGTCGCCGACGAGGTGGCGGGCGGCCAAGTCCTGGCCTGAGGCGCGGTCTACCGCTCCGGGCGCAGGGCGCGCACCCGGCTGGCGTGAAAGACGAGCGGGGCCCTGGCATTGCTCCCGTCGACGTCGATGTCGTGGACCTGCAGCACGACGATGTCGTGGTCACCGGCGCGGCACTTTTGAGCGATACTGCAGTCGAACCAGGCCGACGCTCCTTCGAGGACCACAGAGCCCTGGTCGGTGGCGTGCCAGTCCAAGCCGGCAAAGCGGTCGTCGACGCCGGCGCCCAGTTGCCAGCACACCCTTTGTTGGTCCGCCGCCAGCACGCTGATACCGAGCCGGGGGGCATTGGACAACACGGGCCAGGTGGTCGAGGCATGGGCCACGCACACCAGCACCATGGCCGGCTCCAGCGGCACCGACGTGAACGAGCTGACAGCTAGGCCGACCGGCTTGGCGTCCACCACGGCGGCCAGGGCGGTGACGCCCGTCGGGAAGGTGCCGAACGCCCTGCGCAACATCAGCGGCGCGAGGGTCGCGGTCATGCTCATCGCACTGTGGCTCTCATGCTGGGCGCCGCCCAGGGCACCACCAACGGACGTGACCGCTCCACCCAGCGGTCCAGCGCCGCCGAACCCAGGTAATCGGCCTCGAGCAGGAACAGGCCGGCCGTGGGGCAACTGGCGCCCAGCTCTACCAGGACCGGCTTCAAGAAGACCTCCGGCGCCAGGGCATGGCGGAGGTCACCGCCCAGCATCATAGGCACGGCCGCGGTGACGTCCACCAGGGCCCCTGTGCCCACCCGGTCGAGGAAAAGCTTCAGCAACCCGGTGAAGCAGCCTTTATAGGTGGGGCTGGCGAACACGACCACAGCGCTCGATGCGCCTTCGGCTACCGTCGCGGCCACTTCCTCGCTCGACCAGTCAAGCAGGGCGGGGCCCAGTTCGACGAGGTCGATGACCAGGTCCGCGGGCCGGTCGCTCAGCTTCTCGGCCACCAGGCAGGCGGCCTGGAGGGTCCGCGAGCGAGCCTTGGGGTTGCCGACCACCACAGTGACGGTCATATGAGACTGCCTTCCATGACCGGGGAGGTCTGGCGGAGCCCCTCGACCAGGCCGGAGGCGGCGGCGGCGGAGACGGTGGCGGCGGAGGCGGCGGAGGCGGCGGAGGCGGCGGCGGCAGAGGCCAGGTACTGGTTCCCCGGCCGGGCCAAGCCGTAGCGCTGGCGCAGGGTCGTCCCCTCGTACTCGCGGCGGTACAGGCCACGGGACCGCAGGAGCGGTAGGACGTGGTCCACGAAATCAGCCAGCCCGGACGGCAAGGCGGCGGGCATGACGTTGAAACCGTCCGCCGCCCCGCTGGTGAACCACTCCTGGACCGTCTCCGCCAGCTGTTCGGGCGTGCCGGCGACGGTACGGTGGCCTCGGCCCCGCCGAGCCGGGCGATCAGCTGGCGCACCGTGAGGTGCTCGCGGCGCCCGAGCTCGACGATCGGCGTGTACCTGCTCTTGGCCCCCTCGATCGCGTCCTCGCCGGGGATGTCGTCAGGGAGCTGCCGGTCAAGTTGCAGGTGCTCGAGCGGGGCCCGGAGCAGTTTGGCCAGCTCCTGTTGGGCGTGGCTGTGCACCAGGAGCTCCTCCAGCTCCGCATCCTTTGCGAGGGCCTCGCGCTCGGTGCCGCCGATGACGGGCACTATCCCGGGAAGGACCTTGATGGTGCGAGGGTCGCGCCCCAGCCGAGCCGCCCGCGCCTTGAGGTCGGCGTAAAAACTTTGGGCGTCCTGGAGGGTTTGCTGAGCGGTGAAGACCGCCTCGGCGTAGCGCGCCGCGAATGCCTTGCCGTCCTCGGACGACCCCGCCTGCACGAGCAGTGGGTAGCCCTGGGGGGAACGGGGGACGTTGAGGGCACCGTAGACGGAGAAATAGCGGCCGCGGTGGGCCGGCGGGTGGATCTTCGTTTCATCGCCCCATACGCCCGAAGCCTTGTCGGCCACGATGGCGTCGTCCTCCCAGCTGTCCCAGAGCTTCAGCACGACTTCGATGAGCTCGGTGGCGCGCCGGGCGCTCGGCATGGGAGGCCTGGTCGTCCAGGCCGAAGTTGCGCGCCGCCTCGGGGCTGGCAGTGGTCACAATGTTCCAGCCCGCCCGGCCGCCGCTCACGTGGTCCAGCGAAGCGAACTTCCGGGCGAGGTTGTAAGGCGAGTTGTAAGAGGTGGAGGCAGCGGCGATCAAACCGATGTGCTCGGTCGCCCCCGCCAGCGCGGTGAGCAGGGTAAGGGGCTCGAGCACCCCCGACGGGCGCCGGCCGACGTTGCCCCAGATGGACGGGCTGTCGGCCAGGAAGAGCGAATCGAACGTCCCCCGTTCCGCGATCCGGGCCAGGTTCTTGTAGTGCTCGATATTGGTGGCTGCCCACGGGTCGCTCTCCGGCAGCCGCCAGGACGCCTCGTGGTGGCCCGTGGTCATCAGAAAGGCATTGAGGTGCAACTGCCTGCGAGCGGGCGCACCTCCGGAGCGGCTAGTCGGCAATGTGTTCACGTCGGCTATACTAAATCCCATTGGGTCCATAATAGCAATGGCTTTAGTAGGATCGTTTTGTGAAGTTCCTTACGTGGGCCGGCGCCGTTTTGTTAAGTAGCTGCGATTTTTTCGCAGCAAGTTCACAATTCGTTTGGTTACCGGCCAGCGCATCACGCGCCCGGTCCCGGGCCGCTCTCTCGGCCAGGGATAACGGTCACACCTGTTGGGCATGATGAAGTACATGGAGCCAGACCGCACCTTCGAACAGCCCCAGTTGCTCCCAGCTAGCGACCGCCCCGGCGCTCGCGCCGCCGCTCCCGCCAGCCACAGTCGCCAAGCCAGCCACAGTCGCCAAGCCAGCCACAGTCGCCAAGCCAGCCACAGTCGCCAAGTCGGCCTCATCGGCATCGCCCAGGCTCGGGCGGCCCTGGCCCAGGCGGCCCGGCGGGCCGAAGAGCGGGCAGGCGACAAAGCTGCCTGAGGTTCGCCCACAAACGTGCCTGAGGCCCACTCGGGCCCGGCCCGGACCTCTAGTACCGGGACCTCTAGTACCGTGCGGTGAGTGACATCGCTCGCCGAGGCCTTGGGGCACGGCCCGGACGCCAAGGTTTTGATAGTCACCTGTGACGACCTTGGTGTTAGCTATGCCTCTAATTCGGCCATCTACGACGCCTTGCGCACCGGAGTGGCGACGTCCGCCGGCCTGGTCGTTCCCGGCCCCTGGGCGCGGGAGGCGGCCGCCAGCTACCGAGGCGAGGACGTCGGGGCTCATCTGACGCTCAACGCCGAGTACGACCTTTATCGCTGGGCGCCGGTCACCCGGGCGCCCAGCCTGCTCGATGGCGACGGCGGCTTCCCCCGGACCCTGGTCGACTTGTGGGAGCACGCCGATATCGACGAGGTGCACAAGGAGTGCCGGGCCCAGATCGAGCGGGCCATCTACTGGGGTTTCGACGTCAGCCACCTCTCGGCCCACTTGGCCGCCCTCGAACTGCGGCCCGAGTTCTTCGACGTCGCCCTCGAACTGGCTATAGATTTCCGGCTCCCCTTGCGCCTGGCCGGGGCGGACCAGCAGTACCAGACGGGGTTCCCGTTCCGTCAACTGGCCGCCGAGGCGGGCGTGCTCAGCCCCGACCGGCTGGTCCGTTCGCCCCGGGGGCAAAGTGGGAGAGCGGGCCTCGACCAGCTCCTCAGCGACATGCCTCCGGGCGTCACCGAGCTCGTGCTACGCCCGGCCACGGACACGGCCGAACTACGTGCGGTCATGCCGGACTGGCCCGCACGGGTCCAGGACCACGACATCGCCTCCCAGCAGGTACGTGCCCTGGCCACCAGGGCCGGTGTGTCCCTCACGAGCTACCGGTCTCTGCGGGACCTCCAGAGAGGTTCGTCCCTCTCGCTCTGAGGCTCCCCTCGCTCACTGGCGGGCGGGACGGGGCCGGGCCGGCTCAAGCCAGCCGACGCGCCACCCAGGCGTCGGGGTCGGCCACGAGCTGAGCCACCTCCGGCGACAGCTCGCCCTTGGCCACTTGTTCGATCGTCATGTGCTCGAGCACGGCCCGCAGGCTGGCCCGCACGGCGACCCAGGCGTCCTGGAGGTGCTTGGCTGCCCCCTGGTAGATTGCCGTCTCCGGTCGCAGCCCTCTCACCTGGGCCAGGGGCCCCTCCAGGGCCCGGATGACATCGGCCAGGGTGATCTCGGACGCCGGCCGAGCCAGGTTGTAGCCCGCCTCGCGTCCGCGGTGGCTGACCACGATCCCAGCGCGACGCAGGTCGTTCAAGATGACCCCCAGGAACTTCGCCGGGAGCCCCTGGTCCGCCGCCAGCGCATCGGCCGTCATGGGCTCGTGGGCAGTGGCCATCACCAGGAGCGCTCGCACGCCGTAATCGACTTTCGCGGAGATTTGCACACCCGCAGTGTAGAACCAGGCGGCTGAGGGCCCGCCCCTAACCGACCTTGCCGCTCACGTACTCGAGGGTGCGGGGGTCGTGGGGGGCGTGCAGGACCTGGTCGGCCGGGCCCGCTTCCACCAGCTCCCCGACCCGGTCCTCCCCCATCAACAGCACGGCGACGTTGTCTGAGACCCGGGCCGCCTGGAACATGTTGTGGGTCACCAGCACGATGGTCACCTGGCGGGACAGGCTGGTTATCAGCTGCTCCACCTTGGCGGTGGCTATGGGGTCCAGGGCCGAGCAGGGCTCGTCCATGAGCAGCATTTCCGGCCTCACCGCCAATGCCCGGGCAATGCACAACCGTTGCTGCTGTCCGCCCGAGAGGGAAAGCGCTGAGCTGCTCATACGGAACTTGACCAGGTCCCATAGCGCGGCCTGGCGCAGGGCGACTTCGGCTGCCTCGTTCAGGAAGGCGCGCTTTCTTATGCCGGCGAAACGTAACCCGGCGACGACGTTGTCGAAGATGCTCATCGTCGGGAAGGGGTTGGGCCGCTGGAAGACCATCCCCACCCGGCTGCGCACGAGCTCGGCCGGGGTGGACGGCCCGTAGACGTCGAGGTCGCCCAGCTGGATGCTCCCCTCTACCCGCCCACCGGCGTGGTCGTGCAGGCGGTTGACCGCCCGCAGCAGCGTCGTCTTGCCGCACCCTGAGGGACCGACGAGGGTGGTCACCTGCTGAGCCTGCACGTCCAGGCTCACGCCCCGTACGGCCACGTGGGGCCCGAAGCTGATGGTGACGTCCCGGAAGCTGAGCGCCGGTTTGTCGTCCGCTCCGGAAGCTCCAGCCCGTGCCAGCACGCCCGTGGTCGGGACAGCACTCATCTCGCCCTCCTTGTAAGTGACCAGGCGATGCCGCGCGCCAGGATGCTCAACGCCAGTACGGCGGCCAACAGCACCAGGGCAGTGGCCCAGGCCACCCCCTGGACCGAGGAGTACGGCTGTTCCCCATCGGTATAGATGAGCAGCGTCATGGCAAACGTCGGTGATGCCAAAGTGAACAACAACGGTGCCGTCTCGCCTATGGACCGGGCCAGGGCCAACAGGTTCCCGGCTACGAGCCCGGCCAGAGAGCCTCGCAGGACGACGCTCCTCACCACCCGCCAGCGTGGGGCGCCCAGAGCTGCCCCTGCCTCCTGCAGGTCGACCGGTACGGACCTGATGGCCTCCTCGTCGGCCCGCACCATGATCGGCAACATCAAAATGGCCAGGGCGATGCTCGCCGCCAGGCCCGAGGCGTGGTGCATCGGCCGCACCACCACCTCGTAGGCGAAGATCCCGATCACGATGGACGGGACGCCGCTCAGCACGTCGGCGCTGAAGCGCAGAGCCCCCGACAGGCGGCCCGCCCTTTCGTACAGGTACAGGGCACAGAGCAAACCGACCGGAGCAGCCAGGACCAGGGCCAGGCCGACCGTTTTGGCGGACCCGGCGATGGCCGTCGAGATGCCGCCCCCGGGTACGAACGGTGGGGTGACGGGGTGCACGAGCAGGCCGAACGAAAGCGCCGGCGCGGCGCGGGCCACCGTGTAGATGATGAGGGCGACCAGGGGTGAGGCAGCCAGGACCAGGGCCAGCACGCACAGCGACTGGGCCGACCGGCCCCAACGGCGCCGGCGCGCCAACGTGTCCTGGGGGGCGGTGAAGTGGTCCTCAGCCGGGTGGCCGGGGCCGGGGCGCGGCCAACCGGGCGCGCTGACGGCCGAGCTGGCAGCGGCGGGGACGTCACCGGCGGCGGCAGGGGCCGCTGCGGCAGCGGGGACAGCGAGCGCCAAGGGCGTTGACGCCGACGACGTCCGCCCGGCCCGGCGCAACATCTGGCCCCCGATGTTCACGGCCACAGTGAGGACGAAAAGGACCGCACCTAGGGCGATGACCGAGCTCGTCCCGAGCCCGGGCTCCGCCTCCGAGAACTGGTTCACGATGCTCGACCCCAGCGTGGCGCCCGGCGCCGCCAGCGAGTGCGGCCACGAGGGCGAGTTGCCGATCACCATGGCCACGGCTATGGCCTCTCCCAGCGCCCGCCCCACCGCCAGCGTCGTCGCCGCGGCTATACCGGGGCGGGCGGCCGGCCAAACGACCTTCCGGACGACCTGCCAGCGGGTGGCGCCGAGCGCCATGGCCGCCTCGCGGTCGGCCACCGGTACGGCCCGCAGGGCGGTACGGGACAGCGACACCAGGGTGGGCAGGGTCATTACGGCCAGCACGACAGCGGCCAGGACGATGCTCGGGCCCAGGTCCTCCCCGCCGAACAGCAGGCCCAGGACGGGCACTGAGTGCAGGAAAGGCTCCACGTCCCGAGCGAACAGAGGGGACAGCACGAGCAGGGCCCAGAGCCCGACGACGATGCTCGGGACGGCGGCCAGCAGTTCGACCAGCGTGGAGGCAGCGCCGGCGATCTTGGACGGCACCAGTTCGGACAGAGCCACCGCCGCCCCGAGCCCTATGGGCGCGGCGATGATGATGGCGACCCCGGTCGTCACCACCGTGCCGACGATGAGGAGGCCGGCGGCGTACTGGCCGGCGCTGGGCGAGTAGGTGGTCGACCAGATGAAGCCGGGCCCGTAATGGGCGAAGGCCTGCGCCGAGCCGGTGGCGATGCTTACGACGATGGCGACCACCACGGCGGCAAAAACGCCCGCGCCCAGCCAGCGCGCCGGCCCGTACCCCCGGCCCGCCCGCCATGCTTGCCGGCTGGACAGCAACGACCGGGTGGCGGCGGCGTTTTTCTCGCTCGCGCCGAAGGGGCCGTCCGGGGCCGGGCCCGGGCTCCTGATGATCAACGGGAGCTGGGGCTCTGGCCCCGGACGGTCCCGGGGAGGTACTTGGGTGCTCACTTGTTCCCCCGTCGTGGGGGGAATTTCTACCATCTCGCTCAGGAGTTTATTCCTTCAGCCGAATAGCGGCCTGCCTGCCAGGCAGAGGGCAGCGGCGCGGTTAGGGTAGTGGTTTCCCGCTGGCCGTCTCCAACTGCTTCAATGTCGATTGCGCCAGGGCGACCACGTTGGCCGGCAACGGGGCATAACCGAGCTCGGCCGCCTGCGACTGCCCCTTGGTCACCACGTAATTGAAAAGTGCTTGCAAGGCTTCGCCCTTAGCCGTACCGGCCTGCTTCTGGTAGAGCAATGTCCAGCTGAAATTGGCCAGGGGGTAGACACCGTAACCGGGCTGGTTGATTATAGAGAAATTCGTGGCGCTCAGGTTCGTCGCCGTCTTGCCCGCCTGGGCGATGGTGGCCTGCGAGGGTGCCTGGTAGATCCCCTCTTCGTTGAGCACCGCGGCATTGGTGAAATTGGCCTTGAGCGCATACCCGTACTCGACGTAACCGATCGCCCCTGGCGTCTGGGATATGTAAGTGGCCACACCGCTGTTCAATTGCTCGCCCACGCCGATGAAGGTGATGGGCCACGCCTTGGACGGTTTGGTCGTACCTATGGAGGCCACCCACTTGGGGGCCGTCTCGATCAGGTAGTCGTCCAGGTCCCAGCCCGGGCCCGAGGTATCGGCGCGGTGGACGGGCACGATCTTCAGGTTGGGTAGCTTGGCGTCCCCCGTCTCTGTGGCCAGAGCGGGGTCGTCCCAGTTGGTGATGGAGCCGTTGTAGATGGCGGCCAAGGTGGGGCCGTCCAGCTTGAGGCCGGTGGCCACCCCGGGGATGTTGTAGCTGATGGCCACCCCGCCCAGGTCCACGGGCACCTGGAGAACGGTGCCCTTAGCGAGGGCCAGGTCCTTGGCCGCCATGGGTATCTCGGAATCACCGAAGTCGACGGTGTTCTCCTCGATGTCAGTGACGCCGACGCTGCTGCCGGCCGGGTCGTAGTTGATCGTCACCTTGGGGTTGGCCTGGTGGTAGGTGTAGAACACGCTCTGGAAGAACGGGTCGATCGAGTTGGCACCGGCCCCGTCCAGCGTGATGGCGGCGGCCGCCTTGGGCTTGGGCTTTGACTTCTTGTTAGCCGACTGGTGCTGGGCGGCCGCAGTCCTCGTTGCCTGGGCACTGGCGAACGCACCGCCGCTTAGCGGTACAAGCACGACGAGTGCGGCAGCGGTGGCACGTCTCAACATTGACTTCCTCCTGTGCGCGGCATAGCCGCCTAAAACTAGAAAAATCCATCGGGTTGATGGATCCTATTCTACCTGTCAGCACCATAGCAAGACACGGCATACTCCGAACCTTGCGTCACTAGCATGTTTTACCATAGAAGTAATGGACTTAGTAGTAGCTTCTTAGCCTATGGCGCCCAGGGCGCCGACGAAGCCGCTCCCGGCGCGGCGGCGAGCTGGAAGGTGAAGGGGGACGACCCGCCAGCTCGCCACCGGGGAGGGGACCGTGGCGCGGGCTGTTTGGTGCCGCCGTGACGATTCCTGATTGACTCTATCAACTTGATGGAAATCATCGCAGAAATAGCCCATCGTGTCAAGGAACCAGCGTCCTCCGAGCCCGAAGGCGCGTTCCAGCAGGGAGAACGCGTCGTCTGGCCCGGGAGCGACCGGGCTGGGCCGGCTTGGCCCGACGCTGGCTAGCGGGTCAGCGGCTAGCTCAGCGAGCGACGAAACCGTCGAGAGCCTCGCCCGGTAATTCGTGGTGGACCTCGACGCGGGTCACCCGTGCCGTAGGCGGCCCGTGGCGGCACCATTCCACCAGGCCGTCCACGGCGTCTTTCTCGCCCTGGGCCAGTACCTCGACCCGGCCGTCGGGAAGGTTGCCGGCCCACCCGGACACACCGAGAAGTCGGGCCTGCTCGGCGCATGCCCCCCGGAACCAGACGCCTTGCACCCGCCCGGTGACCCAGAGGTGGCAGCGGACCATTTGGGCTCAGACTAGTTCGAGCCTGGCCACCGCTACGCCGGACCGATCCCGGCGCGACTCTCGGGTTGCCTCACGAAGGGGCGGGCACCGCTACCAGACCAGCGAGGGCGCGGACCCCATAGCTAACGGGGCATGGCCGGGTGCACGGCCCTTGAGGCGGGGCAAAGCAGCAACGGGGTAAGGCCGCCGCCATATAGGTGCCTAACAAGTCCACAATGTCGTCCCCATTTCACGGACCGGCGTCAGTAGACCCAGACCTCGGTACCGATGGGCATGATGTTCGCCGCCCAGATCCAGTCGATCGCCTCGTTGCTCACGCGAGCGCAGCCGTGCGATACCGGGAAGGGCGGCACATACGAGTCGCCGTGGATGGCGAAGCCGCCATCGAAGAACCTCGGCCGCCAGAGCGCTCCGAGTGAGTCGACGTCCAGCCCGTCGATCACGTTGTAAATGTGGAAGATGCCGCTCGGGGTGATCGCGACGGAGGTGACGCCCTGGTCGACGTAGGTGTAGCCGCCGCCCGTCGAGGTATTGAGGGTATAGAGCAGCTGGCCGCCGTTGACGACCATGATGAGGTCGTCCTGGAGGTCGACCTCGACGACATAGCCGGACGTCGATCGTGGCTTGGGCACGACGCCGGCCGCCAGCGCCGCGGCCGTCTTCGGCCCGACAACACCGTCAGCGCTGAGGCCAGCAGCCTTCTGGAGCGCCCAAACGGCCTGTTGGGTGGAGTCGCCGAAGGTCCCGTCGGGCGTCCCCACCCAAAAGCCGAGTGACGAGAGGTCTGTCTGGAGCACCTTCACGGCCGGTCCCAAGTCACCGAGCTGGAGCCCTACAAGGTCGGTGTCCGACGCCCAGATCGGCTTTTGGGCGGGCGAGTAGATGGTGACGTTGCCGGTGTCCTGGAGGCTCAGGTGGTAGAGGGCATCGCCCCCGCGGTCGGTCCCCGAGCTCCAGATCGGCCGGTGGCCCTGGTAGATGACGAGGTTCCCGTCGCCCTGCATAGTCAGGAAGGCTCCGGGATGGCCGGCGGTGTTGGAAGCCCACAGCGGGTGCCCGTCCCCGTAGAGGACGAGGTTGCCGTCGGCCTGCATAGCCAGCTGGTAGCGGCCGTTCGACGCCTGGAGCCACGACCCGCCCTTGAGCTCGGTGCCCGCCACCAGCTCTGCTCGCCCTGCGCCAACAGCGGTGTTCGTCGCCCAGATCGGCTTTTGGGCGGGCGAGTAGACGGTGACGTTGCCGGTGTCCTGGAGGCTCAGGTGGTAGAGGGCATCGCCCCCGCGGTCGGTCCCCGAGCTCCAGATCGGCCGGTGGCCCGCGTAGACGACGAGGTTGCCGTCGGCCTGCATCGCCAGGACGGCTCCGGGATGCTTGGCGGTGTTGGAAGCCCACAGCGGGCGCCCCTCCCAATAGAGGACAAGGTTGCCGTCGGCCTGCATCGCGAGCCGGTAGTGGCCGTTCGCCGACGCGAGCCACGACCCACCCTTGAGCTCGGTGCCAGCCACGAGCTCAGTTGGGTGCGAGGACCGCGGTCCAGGCGAGGTGGCGATCTGGTGAGCGCCGGTCGCCGCATCGCTCGGCGCTGAGCGTGCCAGCACGGCCAGAGCGAGCCCGGCGACGGTCAGCGCTTGGTACCGCGCTCGCGACCGCGCCGGTCGTCTTCCATCCTGCGATCGACCCGGACTTCCCACCTTGCCTGGCATGCGGCTCTCCTCGTTCGCGGTTTGAAGTACCCACGCATAGCACCTGCCGACGCCGCCGCGCGCTCAGGCGCGGCCCGCCTTCTGGCTCGGTTTGACGTCATGTCTGCGCAGACGGGCTAAGCGCCCGCCTTGGGCGCGGACGGTGGGTATGCAGGAAAGCTCACCGCGACGGTCAAGCCGCCTTCGGGTCGGGGACGGACCTCACCCTGCCTCGTCTCTTCGGTCGGCACGGGTCGCGAGCGCGCCGAGCTCAGCGCCGAGCCAGTCGAACGCGCAACCGCTGAGCAGGTGGACAGGTAATTAGCTAAGTGACACACTAGTTCGGTGCTCAACCCAGACCTCTTGAAGGCCCTGGCCAGCGACAAGCGCCTCCAGGTGCTGGCTTGGCTCCGCGACCCTGAGGCTCACTTCCCGCCTCAGCGTGACGGTGACCTGGTCCGAGACGGCGTCTGTTCCTTGCTCATCGCCGAGAAGCTGGGAGTGAGCCAGCCTACCTGTGGGGAGCACCTCCGCCTGCTCAGCCAGGCGGGGCTGCTCCGTGCCAAGAAGGTCAAGCAGTGGGTCTTCTACCAGCGCGACGAGGCCCGCATCACCGAGGTGAAGGAAGTGCTGAGCGGTGACTGGTGAGCTCGACGAGACGGCTCGAGCACCGTACGAGCGGCTGGTGGCGGACCTCGAGACCGGGAACGCCCGCTTCCGTACCCTGGTCCAAGTCGGCGATGTCCTCGTCCGCCTCGGCGTGATGCAGGGCGAGTTCCACTGGCACAAGCACGACGAGCAAGACGAGTTCTTCTTCGTCTTGGACGGGCGGTTCTGCATCGAGCTGGAGGGGGCCGAGGCCGTTGAGCTCGGCCCGCGCCAGGCCTTCGCCGTCCCGGCCGGGATGTTGCACCGACCGGTCGTGGCTGTGCGCAGCACGGTCCTCATGATAGAAAAGGCGGGCGTCGTCGCCACCGGCGACTAACGCCGGGAATCGTGCCCGCCTTCCAGCCCTAGATAGCTGCGAGCGGTAATCCCGGTTATGAGGGTTCACGATTTGGGTAGCCCGAAGTCGGCGTTGCGCCATAGCGAAGCTCGGGAGCAACAAGGGACAGGTTGAGTTGGGGACATAATGTCCCAGGGCGGCAACGGGTTCGCCTCGTTCGGCGTGTGCGATTGGCCCCAACTGGGTGCCTTGAGCCTCGGGCCGGCACCGGGAGTTATTCAGCCCAGGAAGCGGCCAAGGACCGCGTGACGGCGTTCATCCGTTCGGTCGTCTACAGGCGAGTAGCGAAGGTCCAAAGGTGGCCTTCATTGTCGAAGACCGAATAGTCCCGGAGGCCGTAGGCCTGGTCGACGGGGGTGGGCGTATTGGGGCGCCCTCCAGCGGCGGTGACCCGCTGGTGGTGGGCGTCGACGTCATCAACGTAGACGACGAGCTGGCCGCTGGCGTAGCCGAGGTTCTTCGGCGAGTCGAGCCCGTGCTCGTGGGTGACACGGTGCATCCAGATGGCCGTCGAGCCCGTGGTCACCTCACCGTGCACGGCCGTCCCGTCCGGCGCCCGGTGCAGATCACCGGGCACGAACCCGAAGGTCTTCACCAAGTACTGCTGGCTGGCGTCGATATCGTCGTAGACGAGGACCGCTTGGATGTCTTCGCGTGTGGTCATGTGACGAAGCTAAGCGCGTCAGCACTCCCCGGTCTTGAACAAAATTGACCGGAGTTGGCCGCCCGGCGCGCGGGCCAGGTGGCGCCCAGCCCGAGGAGCGCAGAAACGGCCAGGAACAGCGCCAAGCTGGTGAACGGGACAACAAGGTCGGTGATGCCTTGCTGCTTCAGTCACGCCGCCAGGGCGGCACCGACAGCATGCCAACAGGACTACGAAATGAACCCTGCCCATCCGAACTTTTGTCCGGATGGGCAGGGTGTCCTGGTGTTGCAGGCCCGACGTAAGTCAGGCCACCTGGGTGGGTACCGCCGGGTCAGGCGTCGCCGTGCGCTGCCCGCATGGCGGCCGCCCCTAGGGCGATGGCGGCGTACACGGCGAGGACCACGATGGCCGTGCCTGGGGCAATGATCCCGGGCGAACGGTGCACGGTCACGGCCGCCTGGATGGCGGTGCCGGGCAGGTACCCACGCATGCTGGCCGGGAGGAGTTGGCCGAAGGTGACCCCGCCGACGATGACCACGGCCATGGCCGTGGTGGCCCCGGCGGTGTGGCGGATGACGCCGCCGAGACCGACACCGAGGGCGGCGATGAGGCTGACGGCCAGCGCCCCGAAGAAGATCGCCCGCAGTACGCCGGGATGGCCGAGGGCCACTTGGAGGTGCTTGGCGGCGAAGATCCGCTGGCCGATCTCAAAGGCGACGACATTGGAGACCAGCGCCACCGGGAAGGCGAAGGCCGCCACGGTGGCGGCCTTGGCGGCCAGTACGAGCCGGCGGGCCGGCATGGCGGCAAAGGTGGAGCGCACCATGCCGGTGGCGTACTCGGCGGTGACCGAGCGTACCGCCAGCGAGCCGAGCAGCACGGCGGCGATCATGATGCCGAACAGTGAGCAGCTCGTGGCGTCGAAGCTGCGTCGCTGCCCAGGCGTCATGGTGGCCCACTGGCCGGCCTGGGAGATGACGAGGACCGCCCCCGTGGCTATGGAGAAGGCAAAGGCAAAGGCGGCCGTGCGCCAGGTGGAGGGCAGGGTGCGGAGCTTCGTCCACTCCGCCGTGAGGGCCCTGCTGATGGTGGTTGCTCTTACCGGCAGCGCCGGGGTGGCCGGGTAGGTGGTGACGCTCATGTCAGTTCCCTTTCGTTGCGCTGGCCAGCGGGCTGGCGTGGTAGTCGGTCTCATCTCGGGTCAAGTCGAAAAACGCCTCCTCGAGCGAGCTCACCTGGGGGGCGAGCTCGAGAAGGGTGATGCCGTGGGCCGAAGCAGCTCCGCCGACGGCGGCGGCGTCGAGCCCGGTCACAACCAGGGAGCCGTCTGGGCCACCCTTCACTACCGCGCCGCGCTGGACCAGGATCTCTGCCAGCTCGGCCTGCTCCAGGGCCCGGGCCCGGACGCTCGGGGCGGCGTGGCCATTGACGAACTCGTCGGTGCTGGCGTCGGCGATGATGCGGCCCCGGGCGATGACGAGCAGGTGGTCGGCGGTCAGGGATGGCTGGAGAGGAACACCGTGCGGCCTTCGGACGCCAGCGACTTCATTAGGTTACGGATCCAGACGATCCCGTCCGGGTCGAGGCCGTTGATGGGCTCGTCGAACATCACCGTCTCGGGGTCGCCGATCAGCGCAGCAGCGATGCCTAGGCGCTGGTTCATGCCGAGCGAGAAGGTGCTCACCCGCTTCCCGGCCACGTCGGCCAGCCCGACGATGTCGAGGACTTCGCCGATGCGGCGGCGGTCGATGCCGTTGCTGTCGGCCAGCCAGCGGAGGTGGTTGGCGGCGCTGCGGCTGCCGACGATGGCCTTGGCGTCGAGCAGCGCCCCGACCGACCGCAGAGGATCGGCGAGCTGGGCGTACGGTTTGCCGTTGACCAGGACCGAGCCCGAGCTCGGGGTGTCCAGGCCCAGGACCATGCGCATGGTGGTCGACTTGCCGGCCCCGTTGGGGCCGAGGAAGCCGGTCACCCGGCCCGGGCGGACGACGAAGGAGACTTCATCGACCGCAGTGGTGTTGCGGTACCGCTTTGTCAGGTGCTGTGCCTCGATCATCGTTCTTCCCTTTCTGGATGTGCTTGGCGGTTCATCGAACTTCCACCATCGTCACCCGGGGACAGGGCCACAGTCATCAGGGGTAGTACTGGCCGACCACGTAATCGGTGCTCTCAGCGACAGGTCCCGACGGGGCCTCGGCCAAACTGGATGTTGTGAGAAACCGACGAGTAGGCCCGATGTCAGAACCTGCGAAGACGCAGTGCTATATGGCCGAAGTGAGGCTGCAAGCCGTAACCGGGACCGATCTTTCCTGGGTCGGCCAGAGCCTTGATGCCGCTTGCCGGCGCCTTCAGGTCGTTGGCCCGAGCCCACAGATCTTGAGCACGGTCCATGTCCCCGATGACGGCCGGCTCTCATGCATCGTCAGGGCGGCGAGCCGCGACGACGTCCTGCGCCTGTTCGAGATCTCACTGCTGCCTTCGGCCCGGGTCCTCGAAGCAGTCTTCGTGGAGGCGGGCTCCCCCGAGGCGGAGCCGGGCTAATCCGGTCTCGGCTCTTGTGCGACCCAACTGGCGATCTCGACGCGGGAGTTGATGCCGAGGCGGTTGAGGATTTTCGACACATGAGTCTCGACGGTCCGCTCGGACAGGAACAAGCGGGAGCCGATCTCCTTGTTGCTAAGGCCCGCGGCGACGAGCCGGGCGACCTCGAGTTCGCGCTTGCTCAGCGGTATCGGCGGCGAAGTTATGGCAGGAGCGGCGGGCCGGGTAGCCCTCTCCCCTAGCGCGTACGCCACCGCTTCGGCCCTCGACATCAGCCGGCCCGTCTGCGCCTCGGACGCCAACGTCGGAGCCCCCAGCGACGTGACAATGGTTGCTCTCGCCTGGCTCAGTAGTGGCTCCATCTGCGGGATGAGCCGCACGGCGGTCTCGGCCTGGAGGTGCTCCGCCGCACCCAGCAACCTGGCGGCGCGGGCTAGCTGGCCGACCATGGCGTCGTGGCAGGCCAGCCCGTAAAGGACATAAAGGATGGCATCGCGGTTCTCGAGAAGTCTGGCGAGCCCGAGGGCCTCCTCGAACACCGGCCTCACCTCATCGATTTGACCGCTGCCGAGCACTGTGAAGCCGTAGTACCCCAGGACATAAATGAGCGAGTTCAGGTCACCGCGCGCCCGCGCCCGGGGCAACGATTCGCAGTAGACCCGACGAGCTGTGACGAGATCCAGGTCGACTTGAGCGATGAACCCCTGAGTTGCGGTCACCGCCGCGCCAGCACCCGGGTCGTCAAGGCCGAGGGCGACGGCTGCCGCTTCGCCGGCTTGCGCCCGAGCACCTTCAAAGTCGTCGCCCATGGCACGGACCCGTGCCGACACGGCCAGGGCCCGGGCCAACAGCGGCAGGTCGCCCACCTCCCGTGCCTTGGCTTCGGCGTCGGCCAGTGCCTGTGTGGCGGCCCCCCAGTCCCCCTGCACCACGGCGACGACGCCCCGGGCGAACAGCGCGTACGCCAGTGCGGGTACGTCCGCTTGGCGGTCGCTAAGGAACAGGTCCAGCCAGTAAATGCCCTCACTGGTGGCCCGAGGCGCCCAGTACCAGCCCAGCGACCCCACCATGTACAGCCCGGTCGGGTGGTCGGGGCCGTTGAGGCAATGGGCGAGGACCGCTCGGAGGTTGGGGGCCTCCTCGTCGAGGCGCTTGAGCCACTCGACGACCTGAGGTGAGTGCGCCGCCGCCCGCGCCGCCTGGCAGATGCTGGAGTAGAGCATTACGAAGGCCTTGACCGTGGCGGCTTCCTCATCCGCGGCGCGCAACTTGAGCAGGGCGTACTCGCGCATCGTCTCGTGGAGCCGGTAGCGGGCGCGGGCGGCTGGGCCCAACCGGGCCACGAAGGACTTTTCCACGAGCCCGGCCAAAAGGTCGAGCACCGACGATCGGGGCACGTCTTCACCGCTTGCCACCGCTTCGGCGGCATCGAGGCCGAAGTCGGAGGGGAAAACGGCCAGCCGGCGCAACACCGCGGCCTCAGGACCAGTCAATAGGTCGTGGCTCCAGTCGATGGTGGCCTTAAGGGTCTGTTGCCTCGGCAGCGCCGCCCGGCTGCCACCGGTCAGGACGGCGAACCGGTCGCTCAGCCGCTCGACCAGCTGGTCCAACCCGATCGTCCTCAGCCTCACGGCGGCCAGCTCGAGCGCCAACGGCATACCGTCAAGACGGCGGCAGAGGTCGCTCACCAGTTGGCGGTTGGACTCGTTGACCTCGAGCTGGACGCCGGCATTTCCCGCCCGCTCTATAAGAAGAGCCACCGCCTCTGAATGAGCGGAGCCCAGTGCCCGCTCGCCGTCCCCTCCATCGACCAGGGTGAGCGACGGTACCTGGACCACACGCTCGCCGGAGATACCCAGCGGCTGGCGGCTGGTGGCAAGTAGGCGAACACCTGGCGCCTCCTTCAAGATGACATCGGCAAGCACGGCTATGGCGTCGAGAAGGTGCTCGCAATTGTCGACGACCAGAACTGCCTCGCGCGAGGCCAGGTGCGCCACCAGGACCGAGGTCGGCCACTGTCCCGACTGGTCCACGAGCCCCAAGGCGCTCATCACGGCCTTGGCCACTAGATGAGGGTCGTCCAGGCCGGCAAGATCGACGAACCACACGCCGTCGCGCACAGTCCGTTGGAGGTCAGCGGCGGTGCGTAGGGCGAGCCGGGTCTTACCCACCCCGCCAGGCCCCACCAAAGTGAGCAGACGGGTACCCGCGAAGGCCGCCTTTACCTCCGCCAGCAATCGGCGTCGGCCGATGAAGCTGGTGGGCTCCGCGGGTATGGTGCCCGCCGCGGTTCGGTTGGCGACCG
>JBEKNX010000003.1:0-34458 GCA_049522375.1 Acidimicrobiales bacterium
ACTGCGTGGTCAGTATCACACAATGCCGCCCGCTGCCGCGTCCTGCACCCAGCTTCGACCGACCCGCCAGTCGGGTGTGTAGGATGCCGGCCGAACGCACTGTGCGAACCTGCCGCCTCTGCTGGCGGTCGTGGTAAATCGCTTTGTGCACTTTAGGGCTAAAAAATCGCACAAAGTCAACAAAGCGGCGTCCGCCCGAGTGAGGAAGTCCACAAAACGAAGGCTCTGAGGCCAGCGCCGGGCCCGGCCCGCGGTTCGGGCCGTAAGTGCGCGCTGGGAGGGCAACTCGGCTGAGCCCGGCTCAGCGCGCCAGCAGGGGCTCGTACAGCTGCAGGTAGCGGCGGGCCAGCGCGGCCATGGAGTGCTCGGCTGCCCGCTTGAAGGCCGACTGGCGCATGGCCTCGATCTCGGGGCCGCCGGCGAGTGCCCGCCGCAGCGCGCCGGCCAGGGCAGCCGAGTCGCCGGGCGGGACGAGCAGGGCGTCCTTAGATGGCCGGGCGACGTTGGCGTAGCCCGAAATGTGGCTAGCGACGACGGTCGCCCCCGCCGCCATACCCTCCAGCAGCACCACGCCGAAACTCTCCCCGTGCAGTGAAGGCGCGGCGAGGACGTCGGCGCCGCGCAGCCGGCGCCGTTTTTCCTCCTCCCCCACCGAGCCCAGCCATTCGAAGCGCGGGTCGCCCAGGGTGGCTTCACGGAGGCTGGCCGTCTGGGGGCCCTCGCCGATGACCCACACATGGACGTCCACGTCGTACTTGACGACCGCTTCGACCAGGACGGCCAGGCCCTTGCGGGGCTCGTGCCGGCCGAGGAACAGCACCGTTGGCCCTGAACGGGGCCAGGGCTCGGCGGCCGCGGCCGGGTCGACGTCTATGCCGTTCCAGAGCAGCTCGTACTCGCCACCTAGCGCCTGGCGGGCCGTGGCCAGGGCGATGGTGGATACGGCGCAGCGCAGTTTCAGCCGGCTGGCCGCCCACCGGGCCGGCCCGCGGATGGGCCGGTACCAAGCGATCTCGCCGGCGCGATGGAACGTGCCCACCAGCGGGGCGTCGCTGAAAAGAAGGGCGGTCAGGCACGGGGCGGGGACAAGGGGCTCGTGAAGATGGACGATGTCGAACTGTTCGTCCCGCAGAGCACGGATGGTGCGCAGGGCGGCTGAGGGGTCGGGGGCGATGGGTGCCACCGAGCCGTTGCCCGCCGCCGGCACCGACGCTCCCAGCGGGGAGACCCAGGGTTCGGGTGGAGGGCCGTCGCAGGGCGCCAATACCCGAGCCTCCACGCCCATGGACCGCAGGGCTCGGGCCAGGCCCAGCACCTGGTGCTGCACGCCGCCCGGGATGCTCAGGCTGTAAGGGCAAACGATGCCTAAGCGCACGCCAGTCCCGCCATCATTCGTTGTCCGGGGTCGTCGCGGTCCGCCGCTCGTTCTGGGAGGCCCGGGCCCAGGGCCGGTGCAGCTGCGGGTCGTCGGGCCAATTGGGCTGGACCAGATGCCACTGGGTGGGGGCGGAACGGATAAGGTGCTCCAGCTCGACGGCCATCAGCTGTGTGCCCGTCTGGACAGACTGCCTGAAGCGGGCCGCCGCCGGCAGCTCGAACGGCGGCCGGAAGACCAGCGTGTGGGCCGTGGTCCGCTTGCCGTAATAGATGGCGGCCGTCATGAGCGGCGCTCCTGAGCGCAAAGCCAGGGTCACCGGCCCAGCCGGGAGCATCACGGGCGCTCCGAAAAAGCTCACTTCGGCCGCGGAGACTTGGGCGACTACGCGGTCCGACAGCAAGCACACGACGTGGCCGTCCTTCAAAGCCTGCAATATGGCGCCGGCCGCCCCCGGCCCGACCGGTACGACCTGCATCCCGAGTTCCTGCCGGAAGCGGGCAAACCATTCGAAAAGGTCGGGTGGCCGCAACGGTTCGACGGCGACGGTCACAGGCACCCCGTTGGCGATCAGGTACATGGCGCCCCATTCCCAGCCCCCCAGGTGAGGCGTGGCCACGATGGCGCCGTTCCCGCCGGCCAGGGCCGCCAGCAGGTGGTCCCAGCCGAACGTCCTTACGCCGGCCAGGATCTCGGCCTTGGTACGCGACGGCAAGCGCAGGCTCTCGGCCCAGTAGCGGCCGTAGTTAGCGAACACCTCCGCCACCATTCCTCTGGATTCCCGCCGCTCGAGCGGCCGGCCCAGCACGCGCGCCATGTGCGAGGCGACGACCGCCCGCCGGCCGTCGTAGTCGGGCAGTCTGCTGATGAGCGCGCCGACGCCCTGGGCGAGGGTGCCGGCGACCTCTCCGGGCAGCGCCGAAGCAACGACCGCTCCGGCGCGGTACAGGGCGAGCTCCTTGCTCAGCACTGCGACCCGACCCTAGGGCACAGCCCACACGCCCGCCAGGTCAACCGCGGGACGGCCCCGACCGGACCGCACGTGAGCGCCGGCTCAGCCCCGGGGGGGCCGGCCTCTGCGCCCTTCGGCCGTGACCTGGTCCCGCAGGTCGGCCGCCACCTCGTCGTCGACATGGGGGACCGGTGAGCTCTGTTCCTCGTTGAGGCGCAGGCGCCGTTGCAGGCGCCGTTCGTGCCACCGGCCCTCGGCCGCGCCGGCGCCGGGTCGCCGGCTGCCGGAGAAGAAGCCACCACCGGCGGGCCGGCCCGGGCCACGAGGGGACCGGGCCCAGGACGTGGTGTCGCGCCCCGCCGCCCGTTCTTCTCGCCAGGCTCGCCAGCGTAGGACCACCGCGGCCGGTTCGACAGGCAACGGAGCAGGAGGTTTTTCGGCCTGGCGCCACACTTTTACGAAGCGCTGGCCCGCCGTGACCATCGAGAGGGCAAATATGAGCCAGAGCAGCCACAGCATGTCCGCCGGGAACTTGAGGGCGAAACAGAGCACGAAGACCCGCTCGCCCCTTTCCATCAAGCCGCCCTTGGCGTCGATGCCCAGGGCATCGGCCTTGGCCCGTATGTAGGAGACCAGCTGGGAAGCGCCCAGTACCGCCAGGGGCACCAGGGCGGCGTGGGCCCCGAAACGGTCCTGCGCGTACCAGGCGAAGCCGGCCAGCACGATGCTGTCGCTCACCCGGTCGCCGACCGAGTCGAAGAAGGCGCCGCGCCGGCTCGCCCTCCCGCTCGCCTTGGCCAGGCTCCCATCGAACAGGTCGGGCAGGGCCGACCCGATGAGGACCACCAGGCCCAGGACGAGCCGGCCCGTGGCGATAGCCCAGGCCGCCGGGATGGACAGCAGGATCCCCGTCGCGGTCAGGTGGTCGGGCGAAAGGCCCGTGCGCCGCAGTGCCCGGCCCGCCGGTCTCACGGCCCGGTCAATGGCGGTGCGAAAACGTGCGTCGAACACCTACGTGCTCCTAACGGGGTGGCAAAGACTATGTAGGCCCCGGTACGTGGTGCCCAGCGTACCAGCCGCGCTTTCGGACAGCGGGCTTAGGGCCCCCGACGGCCACCGGGGGGCCACTGGGCGGCCGTCACATGCCCTCGCCTCCAACGGGTAACTTAACTGGATCAGGTCTCGAGCGGCCGTGAAGGGGACACCGTAGGGGAACCCTCGGGGACAGAAAGAGGTGCTCGCATGAAGGCGTACCCACCAGCAAAGGTCCGCAACGTGGCCCTGGTCGGCCACGGGGGCTCCGGCAAGACGACGCTGACCGAAGCCCTGCTTCTCTGCAGCGGTGCGCTCACGCGATCGGGCCGGGTGGAGGACGGGACCACCGTGTCCGACTTCGAGCCCGAAGAGCACTCTCATCACATGTCCACCTCGCTCACCGTGGCCGCCATGGAGTGGCGCGGTCACAAGGTAAATGTCCTCGACTCCCCGGGGTACGCCGACTTCGTACCCGAAACACTCGCCGCCCTGTCCGTCGCCGACCTGGCCGTCTTCGTCGTGAGCGCCGTCGACGGCGTCGAAGTGCAGACCGAGGTTTTCTGGAAGGCGGCGGCCGAGCTAGGGATCCCCCGCCTCATATTCATGAACAAGCTGGACCGGGAACGAGCCGATTTTTCCGGCGTCCTCAGCCAGTTGCACTCCGCTTTCGGGGCCGGCGTCGCCCCCCTGGAGCTCCCCATCGGGGAGGAGCTCAACTTTCACGGCCTGGCCGACCTGCTCAGCGACACTGCTTTCGTCTACGAGCCCGGCAAGCACATCGCCACCAAGGCGGCCATACCCGACAGCATGACCGCCCAGGAGCACACCGTGCGGGACGCGCTGGTGGAAGGCATCGTCGTGGCCGATGACGACCTGATGCTGCGCTACCTCGACGGCGAGGAGATCGCCGCCGACGAACTGGCCAAGACGCTGGCCCGGGGCGTCGTGTCCTCTCAGGTCTTCCCGGTCATCTGCGGATCGGCCACCAAATTGGTCGGCATCGACCGGTTGCTAGACATCATCTGCGACGTGGCCCCCTCGCCCATCGAGCGCCCGGCGGCACGGGTGCGGGCGCCGGGCGTCAACGGCGGTGAGGTGGTCGAGGTGGCCTGCGACCCGGCGGGACCGCCCCTGGCGTGGGTCTTCAAGACCATTGCCGACCCCTATGTCGGAAAAATATCCCTCTTCAAGGTCCTGTCGGGGACGGTCCGCCCCGATGCCGCCCTGTTCAACCCGAGGGCCAAGTCCGAAGAGCGACTCCACCTCATCTTCACCCTGCGGGGCAAAGAACAAATACCCCTCACCGAGGTGCCCGCGGGCGACATCGGCGCCGTGGCCAAACTGGCCGGCACCAACACCGGCGACACCCTCACTCCTCGCAATATGCCCGTCAGCCGGGTGCCGGCCAGCTCCGGGCCCGATGGCGAAGGTCCCGGCGGCTCCAGTTGGTTGACCGAGACGACCACCCCGGTGCTGTCCGTCGCCATCCGCCCCAAGAGCAAGGCGGACGAGGACAAGATGATGACGGCTCTGCACCGCCTGCAGGAAGAAGACCCCACCCTGCTCGTGCGCCGCGACGACGAGACGCACCAGACCGTGCTCACGGGGACGGGCGAGACCCACATCGCCATCGCCATGGAGCGCCTGGCCCGCAAGTTCGGTGTCGGTGTCGAGAGCGAGGAGCTCATAATCCCCTACCGGGAGACCGTCACCGCCAACGCCGAGGCTGAGGGCAAGTACAAGAAGCAAACCGGTGGCCACGGTCAGTTCGGGGTGGCTTCGCTGCGCATCGAGCCCATGGAACGGGGCGGCGGCTTCGAGTTCGTGGACAATATCGTCGGCGGGGTGATCCCCCGCCAGTACATACCGGCGGTGCAGAAGGGCGCCGACGAAGCCATGTCCGAGGGCGGCATTTTCGGTTGGCCCGTGGTGGACATCCGGGTGACATGCTTCGACGGCAAGTTCCACCCGGTCGACTCTTCGGAAATGTCGTTCAAGATGGCGGGGGCCCTGGCCCTTCGGGAGGCGTTGGCCAAGGCGAGCCCGGTGGTGCTCGAACCCCTGTCCCTGCTGGAGGTCACCGTGCCCAACGCCTACCAGGGCGACGTGATGGGCGACCTCAACAGCCGCCGCGGCCGGGTCCAGGGGACCGAAACGGGAGAGCCCGGCGAGTCGGTGGTGATCGCCCTCGTCCCTACCTCGGAACTGGTCCGCTATGCCATAGACCTGCGCAGCCTGACCGGAGGCCGTGGCCGTTTCAAGGCTCGCCACGACCACTACGAGGTAATGCCGCCCAACCTGTGGGACAAGGTGCGCCGCGAACACGCCAGCGCCGAAAAGTAGATCCCCGTCACGCTGCTGGTGGACAAGCTGGCCCCACCGCAGGCGGGCGCACCGTCAGGCGAGCCCGGTGGTCGGGCCCGGTTCACGACCGGGGCCATGCGCCTAGAAGACGACCGGCGCACCATCACGGTGCCGGTCATCGGGCCGCTGTGCTCCAAGGAGAACACTCGCCGCCTGGCTCGCCCGCTGGCTCAGGGCCGCGCACATATCTTGAACATAACCCGTGACTGGCCGGACCACGCCAGTCTGGGCCTAGTTGAGGCCCAGGCCCCGAACGTCAGCAGTCCTGCCGGTAGCGGCGGGGACGTCGGCTCCGGCACCGGGACCACCGGTGCCGGAGGAGCGACCGTAAGACTCGGCGTCAAACCCGAGCCCGTCGCAGCGAGGCCAGAACCGACAGGAGCTAACCAAGCTCCCGAAGAACCCCGCCAAAGGGGTGCCGCATGAGGAGTGCGACTCAAACACACTCATCGGCAACGGGAAAGCACGACCGCGGGCTTGGCCCCCTGCGGCCCGTGGACCTCGTAGACAGCGAGCAGCATCCCTTCAGCGGACAGGACCGCCCACGGGCCCGGTCCCGCGCCGCCCCGCTCCCGGAGGGCGCCCAGGGGCATGACCTGCCCGTGGGCGACGGCGCCGGCCATCTCCCCCGTCACGGTGAGCCGGGCCATGCCCCGCAACGCCTCCAGCGGTCCCAGGACCATCTGGGCCGGCTCTAGCGCTGCCTCCAGAGCGTCCAGTCGCACCGACTCCTCCACCCCGTAGCTCCCCACCGCCAAGCGACGCAAGCGCCGCAGGTGGGCGCCGCCGCCCAGGGCGGCCCCGAGGTCGGCGGCCAAGGTGCGGACGTAGGTGCCCGACGAGCACACGACGTCGATGGCCAGCACCGGTCCCGCACCGCCTGCCGAGCTCGCACCGCCTCGCGAGCCCGAGCCCGCCAAGCCCGGTGTGCCCACCGAGCCCGTCGAGCGTCCTCCAGCCACGTCAGCGAGCTCCACATCGAAGCGCGACACCGTAACCGCGCGCGCCGCCCGCTCGACCTCGATCCCGGCACGAGCCAGTTCGTGCAACCGGCGGCCACCGACCTTGAGCGCCGAGACCATCGGCGGGATCTGGGTTATCTCCCCCGTCAGCGACAGCGCCGCCTTCTTGGCCGCCTCCACGCTCACGCCGCTCATGTCCCATCTCCCCGTGACGCTGCCTCCGGCGTCAAGGGTCGAGGTGGCTACGCCCAGGACGACCTCCCCCGTGTACCGCTTAGGCAGGCCCGAGAGGTACTGCAGCAACCTCGTGGCCTGGCCCAAGCCCACCAGTAGCACTCCGGTGGCGTCCGGGTCCAGGGTCCCGGCATGGCCTACCTTCTTCTGCGCGTATATGCGCCGGCACCGGGCCACGACGTCGTGGCTGGTACAGCCGGCCGGCTTGTCCAGGACCAGAAGGCCGTCGACCGGGCTCACGCCGCCGGCTCGGTCGCGCCCGCGGCACCTTCGGGCCCGGCTCCGGTCCCGGCCGCGCCCCCCGGTCCGCTCGCCGGCTCCGCGGCGGTCCCACTAGCCGCGCCATTGCCATCACCCGCGTCGGTGGTGCCATCACTCGCGTCCGTGGTATTGCCCGCGCCATCGGCACCACCGTCGGCGGCGCCGTCCACCGCACCAGCCGTGACTGGGCCGGCGCTTGTCTCCTGCCTCAGCTGCCCGCTGGAGCGCAGCTCCCGGAGGATCTCTTCCACCAGCTCGCCGTGGCCCACGGCGGGATCGGCCTGGAACGACAGCTGGGGCGTCCGCTTCATCCGCACCTGGTGGGCAATGGCCGCCTGCAGGCGGGGACGGGCCTCGCCCAGCGCTTCCCGGACGGCGTCGGGCAGGGAGGCCAGGAGCACGGTGGCGTGGCGCAGGTCCGGCTCGCAACTGACCGCCGTGACCGTGACCAGTTCGAGACGGGAGTCGGTGCTGGCGACCACCTCGATCTCTTCCGCCAGGACCTCTCTCAGCACCTCGTTCACCCTCGCCATGCGGGAGTAGTACCTCGAGGTCGGCCGGGCGGGCCGGCCCCGGCCGCTCACGTTGCCCACCCAGCCAGGCTCCGTCCGGCCGGCCGGGCCCGGGCCATCAGGTTTCCAGCCAGAGGCGTTGGCACGAGCTGACTTCTACCTCCGGGAAGGACCACACGAAGCGTTCTACGTTGTCCAGCACCTCGCCCACGTGGCCGACGGTCGAGGCTACGGCCGAAAAGCCCAGTTCGGCCGACTGCCAGAGATCCTGCTGGCCCACTTCGGACGCGGCCACGCCGAAACGGTGACGGGCGCCGTCCAGGATGGGCCGCAGGACGGACCGCTTGTCTTTCAGCGAACGGGCTAGGGGCAGGTGCAGCTCCACCCTCAAGACGGCCGAGTGCAACGGGCTCAGGTGCGGGGGATCTCCCGATCTTCGTAGGTCTCGATGATGTCGCCCGGGCGCAGATCCTGGTTGTTGGACAGGCCGATGCCGCACTCGAAGCCCTCGTGCACTTCACGCACGTCCTCCTTGAAGCGTCGCAGTGAGGTGATGGCCCCTTTCCAAATGATGACCCCCTCGCGCAGGAACCGCACCTTTGACCCGCGCGTGATGACCCCGCTGCGGACGTAGCACCCGGCCACGGCCCCGATCCTGGGTATGCGGAAGATCTCCCGCACCTCGGCTTCACCGGTGAGGATCTCTTCGTACTCGGGGGCCAGCATGCCGACCATGGCGGCCTGGATGTCCTCGATCAACTTGTAGATGATCTCGTAAGTGCGGATCTCGACGCCCTGAGCCGCGGCCATGGCCCGGGCTTCTCGGCCCGGCCGGACGTTGAAGCCGATAATGGTGGCGTTGGACGCCGCCGCCAGGGCGACATCGTTCTCGGTGATGCCACCCACCGCCCGGTGCACGAACGCCAGCTTCACGTCTTCACGCTCCAGCTTGCGCAAGCTTTCGGTCACCGCTTCGAGGGAGCCCTGCACGTCGGCCTTCACCACCACGTTCAGCGTGGCGGCTTCACCCCTCTGGATCTGCTCGAAGATGTCTTCGAGCTTGGCCCCACCGCTAGTTGCCGAGGCGCTGCGGCGCATGTCGGCGCTACGGAAACGCTGCTCGCGCTGTTCGGCCACGTCGCGGGCTGTGCGGGAACTGGCGACCCCTCGCAGCTCGTCGCCTGCGCCAGGCAATGAATCGAAGCCCAGCACCTGAGCCGGGAAGGACGGAGGCGCTTCCTTGATGTTGTCGCCCTTGTCGTCGATGAGCGCCTTGACGCGTCCCCACGCCGCTCCGGCGACGACGTGGTCGCCGACCCGCAAGGTGCCGTTCTGCACGATCACCGTGGCCACTGGCCCCTTGCCCGGGTCGAGGTTGGCTTCCAAGACAGTGCCGCGGGCGCGGGCCTCGGGGTTGGCTCGCAGCTCCTCGACTTCGGCGACCACCATCAACTGCTCGAGAAGGTCGTCGACGCCCAGGTTCTGGATGGCGGACACCTCGACCATGATCGTGTCGCCGCCCCACTTCTCGGGCACCAGGCCCAGCTCTGAGAGCTGCTGCATGACGTGGTCGGGATTGGCGTCGGCCCGGTCGATCTTGTTGATAGCCACGACGATCGGCACATCGGCCGCCTTGGCGTGGTTGAGCGCCTCGACGGTCTGGGGCATAACCCCGTCGTCGGCCGCCACCACGAGCACGACGATATCGGTCACTTCGGCGCCGCGGGCGCGCATGGCGGTGAACGCCTCGTGGCCGGGCGTGTCTATGAACGTGACGACGTGCCCCGTCGCCGTGGTCACTTGGTAAGCACCGATGTGCTGGGTGATGCCGCCCGTCTCGCCCGAGGCGACGTCGGACTCACGGATGCGGTCCAACAGGGTCGTCTTGCCGTGGTCGACGTGGCCCATGACGGTCACGACCGGCGGCCGGGGCCGCAGCAGCTCGTCCGACTCCTCGTCGTCTTCCTCGGCGAAGTACCGGGCCTGGAGCTCGGCTTCCTTCTGCTCGCCGGCTTCGACCAGGCGCACCACGGCGCCGATCTCGGCCGCGAACAGCTCGATCATGTCGTCCGAAAGTGACATGGTCGCGGTGACCATTTCGCCCTGAGTGAGCAGGAAGCGCACCACGTCGGCCGCGCTGCGGTTGAGCCTAGGGGCCAGCTCCTGGGCGGTAGAACCCCGCTCGATTATGACCTCGCCCTCAGGTACGGGCGCGTGCGATGCCGTGTATGTGGTCGGCGACTGCGCCTGGAGCTCTTCGCGGCTCGCCTTGCGGCTGCGCGACCGTCGCCCGCTGGGGCGACCTCCCCCCCGCCCGCCGGGGCCGCCGCCGGGACCGCCCCCACCGGGCCGGCCCGCGCCGCGGGCCGGGAACCCGGCCCCGGGAGCACCCCTGAAGGGCGCGCCGGGCGGCGTCCGGTAGGTGGCGTCAGGACCACGCGAAAGCGGACCGGTACGCGCGCCGCCCAGAGGGCGCGCTCCACCCGGTCTCATGCCCGGCGGGCCGCCGGGACGACCGCCTGCTCCCAGTCCCCCTCCCGGGCCTCCCGGCCCCGCAGAGCGCGGGCCGCCACCGGGCCCACCGAACCCGGGCCGCGGAGCACCTGTGCCCGGGGCCCCCGGACGCGCCATGGGACCACTGCGCCCGACGGGGGGCCGTCCACCCGCCATCGGCGGGCGGCCCTGGCCCCTTTCGCCCGGACGGCCACCCGGGCCGGCACCGTACGTCCCGGTCCCACCCGGCCTGCCGGTGCCGTCCCCGTGCCCGGCTCCGGGCCGCTGGCCCCATTCTCCGGTGCCGCCCGGGCCAGGGGGCCCACTGGGGCCGCGCACGGGCGGGGGGATCGGCTTCCCGGTCAACGGGGAGACCGGCCCCCGAAAACCGGGAGGAGGCGGGATGGGCTTGCCCGTCATGGGCGACAATGCTCCCCGGTTTTGCGGGCCTGCCGCTGGGCCCGAGCGCGGGGCCGGGGCAGCGGTGCCCGGCTCGGGGCCGGGACGGGCCGCAGCCCCTGCCGGGGGCGTCGGGGCGACAGAACGAGCCCGGGCCACCGGGACAGCCGGCTGCGCCAGGCCAGGCGCGGCTTTGATTGGTGAGGAAGCCGCGGCGCCGGTGGGCGTCTCCCTACGGACCTGTGGCGCCGTCGACGTCGCCGACGGCACGACGGGCGCGGCGGGGCCAGACGGACGGGCAGGGCTGCCGGCCGAGACCGGGGCCGAGGTGCCGGTGGTGTGCGCTCCGGTCGATGCCGCCACTACGCCGGGCGGCGGCGGTACCCGGCCGTGGCCGGAAGACGAGACGACGGGTGACGGGCCGGCGGGCATCGTGCTCCCTGGCGCAACCGTCCCGGGAGTGCCCAGGGCGGCGCCGTCGGCCCTCGCTGGGGCCATCGGCGCGGGTGCGGCCGGGGCGGGGGCGGGACGCGTGCCGGCTGAGACTTGGTTCGTGGGCAGCACACCTGCCGGTGGGACGGGCGCCGTGCCCGTGGCCGCCAGGCCCTTGCCGGCCACACCGGCGAGTGCCGCTCCCGCGTCAGAGCCTGCGGAAGTAACCGGCGCGGTACTGCCGGCGAGGGGCGAAGTGGGCGTTGCAGCCGAGCCAGGTGAAGAGGAACGCCCGGCGCCCGGTGCCGGCCGGTCATGTTCGGCTGCGGGCTCCTCGGGCTGATGAGCTCGTTTCAGGCCTTCGCGTTCGGCCCGGCGCCGTACCCGGTCGGCTTGAGCTTCCTCGATGCTCGACGAATGGCTCGTCACGCCGATGCCCATGGCCAGGCACAGGTCGAGGCCCTCCTTGTTCGTCAGACCGAGCTCACGTGCCAGCTCGTAGACCCGCATCTTCTTGGCCAAGTTGTTCCTTAGTCCCTTTCGTCGTCTGCAACCGCGGACGCCTTGCCGGCGTCAGCGTCTGTTTGTCCCATCCTCGCATGTTCGCAGGCCGACGCGAGCAGCAGCTCCACGTCACCTGCGCCAATATCAGCACGCAAGCTACGGGCGAAGGCGGCCCGACGACCAGCCTCGGCCACGCAGCGGGGCTGAGCCAGCTCCGTACTACCTATCCGGCACAACCACGCACCGCGTCCCGGGGCCGTACGGTCGATGGTGAGGCGGCCGTTTGGTCCTACGACAACACGCACCAGTGTACCGGTCCCCCCTTTGGTGCGACACCCGACACAGGTGCGGACCGGGGGTGCCGTCTACCCCACTCCTTCCCCGGTGAGCGCCGTACCGGCCGTTTCCTCTGCACCGGGCTCGTCTGCACCGGGCTCGTCTGCACCGGGCTTTGCGGCGGCCTGCTCGGTGGCGGCTCCCTCCGCCTCGTCCCTGGAGCCGGCTACGAGAGCACCGTCATCGGCTCTCGGAGCACCATGCTCGGCCGCCCCCCCAGCCGAGCCGGCCTCCCATTCCTCGGCCGAGAGCGCCTCGCCGCCCCCAGCGGGTTGCCAGACCATTTCGCCGGCTTCGTTTTGCACCCACTCGCCCTCGGCCCATTCCTGGGCCGCGTAGGCCTCTTCCTCAGCCAGCTGGCTCTCGCTCTTGATGTCGATGCGCCAACCCGTCAGCCGGGCGGCCAACCTGGCGTTCTGACCTTCTTTGCCGATGGCCAGGGAGAGCTGGTAGTCGTTGACGATGACAGTCGCTGTCCCGGACTCCTCGTCCAGCACGACGTCTTTGACCTTGGCCGGCTGAAGGGCTCGCATCACGAACTCCCGGGGGTCGTCGGAGTAGGGGACAATGTCGACCTTCTCCCCCCGCAGCTCTGTGGTGACCATGCGGACCCGGGCGCCCCGCGCGCCGACACATGCCCCCACGGGGTCGACGTTGGGGTCGTTCGACCAGACGGCGATCTTCGTGCGGTGGCCCGGCTCGCGCGCCGCCGCTTTGATCTCGACGATCCCGTTGGCGATCTCGGGGACTTCGAGCTCGAAGAGGCGCTTTATCAGGCCCGGATGGGTCCGGGAGACGACGATCTGGGGGCCCTTGCTGGTCTTGCGGACCTCGACGATGTAGGCCTTGAGCCGGGCGTTGTGCTCGTAGTGCTCGAAGGGGACTTGCTCGGCCTGAGGGAGCAGAGCTTCGACCTTGCCCAGATCCAGCAGGGTGTACCGGTTGTCGCTCTGCTGGATGATGCCGGTGACGATGTCGCCCTCGCGCCCGGCGTACTCCTCGTACTTGAGGTCCCGCTCGGCTTCGCGCAGACGCTGGAAGATGACCTGCTTGGCGGTCTGGGCGGCGATGCGCCCGAAGTCTTTGGGGGTGTCGTCCCACTCGCGGACGACGGCGCCCTCTTCGTCCAGCTCCTGGCCGTAGACGCGGATCTCGCCCGAATCGGGCTCGATGGTCACGACCGCCTCCTCGGCCGCCCCCGGCATGCGCTTGTAGGCGGCCACGAGCGCGTTGGCCAGGGCGTCGAGCAGCACGTCGACGCTGATCCCCTTGTCCTTGGCTATCTGCTGAAGGGCCTCCAGGAACGCCAGGTTGTCTCTCATACGGCCTCCTCCGGCACTTCGGCCACGACAACGTCCGCCGTGGCCCGGTCGCCGACGTCCGCCCGGAGGGCCCCCTTCTTAGCCGGCGCGGCCATGTTCGCCTTCGTCACCGGCCTGTTTGCCCTCGTGGCCGGTCTGGCCGGCTTTTGGGCCTTGGGCGCGGGCCCCCAGTTGAAAACGGCATTGGCCCGGTCGATCAGCTCCAGCGGTACCCGCAGCTCGCCCAGCTCGCCGCTCGGCAGCCGCGCCTCGAGGGTGATTTCGTCGTCTGTCGCACGCGCCAACGTGCCTTTGACCCGGCGCACCCCGTTTATGGGCGAGGCTGTTTTCACGGCCACTTCCTGACCTATGTAGGAGGCAAAATGCCTCGGGTAGCGCAAACGGCGTTCGAGCCCCGGGCTCGACACCTCGAGGGTGTAGCGGCCGTCAGGCACGAGGTCATCCCGCTGGTCCAGGACGGCGGACACGGCCCGGCTCAGGTCGGAGATGGCGTCGAGGTCTATCCCGCCCGGCCGTTCGACCATGACCCGCACAGAGGCTCCGGAGCGCTCGACGTCCCATATCTCCAGGCCGGCGGCCTGCACGATCGGCCGGATCACGTCGGCAATCTGCTCTTCGGCGCCCATCTCACCTCCTCTTAAGGTCAAGGTCCCTCATACAAAAGCGTGGGCATCCTGCCACGCAGGACAACCCACGCCCGGCATCACCATCCGGTGACAACGAGTATTATATCCCAGGTCGCTCCTGCTTCACCCGGGCTCTGACCTAACGCGCCCGTGAATTGGGTGCCGGCCCCTGCCCTGCCCTCTGTTTACTTCCACCGGAAGTAAACGAACACCCGGCCGAAGTTGTCCTTGTCCTTCTCCAGGCGGTGGTAGAGCGCTCTCATCTCCGGGGTCTCGAGGAAGCGGACTACCCGCTTCTTCAACTGGCCCGAGCCCTTTCCCGGGATGATCTCGACTTCTTTGGCCTTGATCCGCACCGCCTCCTGCATCACCTCTCGCAAGGCACGGTCGATCTCGGCGCCCCGGTTGTATATCTCGTGGAGGTCGAGCTTGAGCCTGGACATCTAATACCGCCCGAGCACGCCGGGGCCCAGCTCTGCCAACCTCTGCAAACCGTCTACCAGGCCGGCGTCGGCGATAGCTATGGCCTCGGCCAGGCCGAACCACCTCACCTCCTGGCTCTCGCCGTCGGCCGGCGCAGGCTCGGCGTCGTCGCACAACAGCAGGTAGCGCAGGTCCAGGTGGAAGTGGGCATTGGCCCGGTGAGCGTCCAGGTGGACCAGGAGGGGGCCGTCTGGTGGGTGGTGCACCGGGAGCCCCGTCTCCTCCGCCGTTTCTCTGAGCGCCGCTCCCCAAGGCGGTTCGCCAGGCTCGAGGTGGCCCCCGGGCTGCAGCCACAGGTGCAGGCTCCGGTGCATGTGCAGGACCGTCCCCCGAGGACCGCTAACGATCCCGGAACCGGTCACGTGCACGGGACCGGCGTCCCGGTCGAAGGGGTCGACCAGGCGGTCCAGTTCGGCCAAGAAGCGCTGCTGGGACGCCAGCTCCCGCTCTGACCGGGCGTCAAAGCCGGCGACAGCGTCGCGCACGGCGCCCCGCAGTGCCTGGTCGGCGGGGTTCACTCCACCAGCGCGGGGCCGCCACGGCCCTCGGTGCCGTCCTCGCCCTCACCGGCGCCCAGGCGGCGACCGATCAGCTGCACCCGGACCTCGCTCTGGTTGGCATCCGAGCCCCGGGCGTCCAGCAAGGCCAGCCGGTCGGCCTCCGCCTCTTTGGCCGCGCCTTTGTCCGCCGCCGCCAAGCGGGCCTCGAAGCCCTCTTTCACCAGTTTCTCGGCCTCTTCGACCAGAGCGGCGACCATCTCCTGCTCGGGCACCACCCGCACTATCTCGCCCCGGATGAAAAGGTGCCCCCGGTGTTTGCCCGCCGCTATGCCCAGGTCCGCCGAGCGCGCCTCGCCGGGGCCGTTGACGACGCAGCCCATTACGGCGACCTGCAGGGGGATCGACCGCGACTCCAGCGCGACCTGGGCTTCCTGGGCCACCCGGTAGACGTCGATCTCCGCCCTACCGCACGAGGGGCAGGCGATCAGGTCCACATTGCGCCGCTCGCGCAGGCCGAGAGCCTCGAGGAGGACGCGTCCCGCCTTGGCCTCCTCCACCGGGTCGGTGGTCAACGAATACCGGACGGTGTCCCCGATGCCCTCCATGAGCAGTGTGCCGATCCCGGCGGTGCCCTTGATGGTGCCGGCCGGCGGTGGTCCGGCTTCGGTGAGCCCTAGGTGGAGAGGGTGGTCGACCACCTCGGAGAGCTGGCGGTAGGCCTCCACCATTACGGGGACGTTCGACGCCTTCACGGAGATCTTGACGTTGTCGAAGCCGACCTCGGCGAACAGGGCCAGCTCGATCTGCGCCGATTCGACCAGCGCCTCGGGCGTCGCCCCGCCGTACTTGTCATAGAGCCGCTTGTCGAGGGACCCGCCGTTGACGCCGATGCGAACGGGTATGCCCCGGTCCTTGCATTCCCGGGCGACCAGCTTGATCTCCTCGGGCTTGCGCAGGTTGCCCGGGTTGAGCCGCAGGCAGTGCACGCCGGCTTCGATGGCGGCCAGGGCCATCTCCACATGGAAATGGATGTCGGCGACGATCGGGACCGGGCTGCGGGGGACTATACGGGCCAACCCCTCGGCCGCCTCTCGCTCGTTGCAGGTGCAGCGGACGATGTCGGCCCCGGCCGCCTTGAGGGCGTAGATCTGGGCCAGCGTGCCCTCTACGTCGGCCGTCTTGGTGGTCGTCATCGACTGAACGGTGATGGGGGCGTCCCCGCCCACCGGGACCGTCCCGACCATGATCTGGCGAGTTTTTTTCCGGGGGTAACGATCCACGGCCACCTTCCTCGCTGAGTTGACGGGCCCCCGCTGGGATTACCGACCGGCCTTGCCGGCCGGAACCGGGACAGGGCACAGGCTACAGGCTGGGGCGCCGTCTACCGCCGGGCGTGCCAGCCCTTCCGGGGCGGCCGTACGCCCTGCGGGCATGGGCGACGGGCCCGGTCGTCTCAGGAGAGCACGTCCCGCAGGTCCAGGAACAGAGAGGAGATGGCGTAAAAGGCCAGTACCGCCAGCACGGCGTACAGCACAGGGGCCAGCTTGTTGACGTCGGCGTGATAGGGGCGCTTCGAACGCAGGCTGCGCAGCTTCTCGTAGATTGCGATAGCCACGTGCCCCCCGTCGAAAGGCAGCAGCGGGAGCATGTTGAAGATGCCGACGAAGATGTTGATCAGGACAAGGAGGTAGAGGACCTCGGACAGGCCGACCTTGGTCGCCTGGTTAGCCAGGCGTACCACGCCCACAGGCGACTCGAAGCGCACGGCGGTGGGGCTGTCGGCCGCCTTCTGGCTGGCCAGCATGTGGGTGTAGCGGCTGAAATCGCCCACCACATGGCCCAACCCGGACACCGAGGTGACGACGGTGGACCCGAAGGCCGTTCCCGCGTGCTCGATCGACCCCAATAGCCCGAAGCGAACCGGGCTGGGCTGGATCTCGATCCCCATCAGACCGGTCGGCTTCGTGTCGAGGGGCGCCTTTTGGCCCTTCAGCCTGACCTTGGAACCATCGGCCAGCACCAGCGAGGTTACGAAGCTGTGACCGGCCCGCTCGATGGTAACGGTCACCCGCTGGCCGGGACGGGCCCGCAGGTAGGCGGTGAGCTGGTCCCAGCCCCTGAAATGCCGCCCGTTGACGGCGAGGATGCGGTCCCCCACTTTGAGGCCCGCCAGTTGCGCCGGGCTCGGGCCGCCGGCGAAGCCCTCGACGGCGGCCACCGAGCTGTCGGAGGGGGGGTTGCTGACGAAATTGCCGATGTCCCCTGGGCCGAGGAACAGGGCCACCAGCATCAAGAAGGCGAGGACGAAATGCACGAACGAACCGGCACAGGCAACGGTCAGGCGACGCCACGTCGGCTGGTTGCGATAGGCCCGTGGCTCGTCCGCCGGAGCCACCTTCTCGACGTTGGTCATGCCGATTATCCGGCAGTACCCCCCTAACGGCAGCGCCTTGATGCCATAGGTCGTCTCGCCTCTCTGCACGGCCCACAGGCGGGGCCCGAAGCCCACAAAGAACTCGCTCACCTTCATGCCCGCCCGCTTGGCGGCCACGAAATGGCCCAGTTCGTGCAGCACGATCATGATCAGCAGGGCGAGGACCACCAGCACGGTGGCCAGCGCCCCGAACAGCTCGGCCACTATGAGGCCGGCGACCACGACCACGGCCAGGCGCAACAGGGCGCCCCTCTGTTCACGCTCGTCCATCACCTCGGGGGCGCTGGTCCCCCGGTAGTCAGCCACGGGCGGTCCCGGGCCGGGGCGGGAGCGGGCCCACGAGCCGCCGGGCGCCGCCCCGTGCCACGCCCTCGGCCGCCAGGGCTCGGCCTTCGGCGTCGGCGGCCAGGACGTCGTCCAGGTCCCGTGGCTCGCGGGCGACGAAGCGGTCCATGGCTCCCTCGATCACCGTAGGTATATCGACCCATCTCAGGCGTCCTTTTAGGAAACCCTCTACGGCCACCTCGTTGGCGCCGTTGAGGCAGGCGGGCGCCGTCCCGCCCTGCCTGCCGGCCTGGTAGGCGAGCGGCAGGCACCGGAAGGCGACCGGGTCGGGGACCTCGAAGTCCAGCCGGCCGAGCGTCGCCCAATCGATCGCCCCGAAGGCTGTAGCCATCCGTCCAGGGTAGGAGAGGGCGTAGCCAATGGGCAGGCGCATATCGGGCATCGAGAGCTGGGCGATGGTGGCCCCGTCGGTCGTCTCGACCATCGAGTGCACGATCGACTGGGGGTGGACGACCACGTCGATCTGGTCGTAGCCGGCACCGAACAGCAGGTGCGCCTCGATGACCTCCAGGCCCTTGTTCATGAGCGTCGAGCTGTCCACGGTTATCTTCGGCCCCATCTTCCAGGTCGGGTGGGCCAGGGCGTCGGCTACCGTCACCCCGGCCAGGTCCTGGAGGGAGCGCCCTCGGAAGGGCCCTCCGGAGGCAGTCAGGACGATGCGGCGGAGCGCTCCACCGGAGGCGGCGAACTGCGCCCCCCCGAGGTTGCGCAGGCACTGGTGGACAGCGCAGTGCTCGGAGTCGACCGGGACCAGCTCCGCGCCCGGCGTTTGCCGTGCCCGCTGGACGATGGGGCCACCCGCGATGAGGGACTCCTTGTTGGCCAGGGCGAGGCGCCGCCCCGCCTTCAGAGCGGCCAGGGTAACGGCCAAGCCGGCGAAGCCCACCACTCCGTTGACCACTATGTCGGCCTCTTCGGCGATGGCCGCTAGGGCGCCCTCACCGGCGACGACGTCCGTGCCGGGCGGCACGAGGCCGACGAGCTCGCTAGCCCGGCCGGCGTCGGCGATGGCCACCCGTCGCGGCCGCCACCGGCGAGCCTGCTCCGCCAGCTTGGCCACCGACGAGGACGCCCCCAGGGAGACGACTTCGAAATCAGCGCCGCCAGCCTCGATGACCTCCAGCGCCTGGGTGCCAATGGACCCGGTACTGCCGGCGAGGCAGACGGTCCTAGGTGCGGCCACTGATCTACTTGACGATGTGGAGCACGAGCACCAGGAAGTAGGTGGCGGGCAGCACGAACAGCAATGAATCGAAACGGTCGAGCAGTCCCCCGTGGCCCGGCAGCATCGCCCCGGAGTCTTTCAACCGAAGGTCCCTTTTCACCATCGATTGGACGAGGTCGCCGAGCGGGGCCACCAGTGCTACTACCAAACCGAGCTCGAGGCCATGCCTTACGCCGCCCCAGGGAGCCACTTGGCTACCGATAACGGCACCCGCGGCGAGGGCGGCGATGCCGCCCGCGGCAAAACCCTCCCAGGTCTTGGACGGGCTGGTGGCCGGCGCCATCGGGTGGCGGCCGATCCGGCTGCCGACGAGCCACGCCACCATATCGGCCGCCACCGTCGGCACCACCGCACCGAGGAAGAGGTGGCTGCCCTGGTGCACCTGCAACAACAAGGCGGCAAATGAGCCCAAGACGCCGACCCAGGCAAAACCGAATATGGTCACGGCCACGTTGACGACGGGCCGGGCGTCCACCACCCGGGCCAGGTACCAGACCAGGCTGGCAAAGAGCACCACGACGAAGACCTCCGGCATCGCCGCCGTGCCCTTCCAGTAGGCGGCCAGCACGGCGCCTCCGCTACCCACGGCCCCCACCAGCGTGGCCGGCCTGAAACCAGCCCGCTGGAACATGCCGAAAGCTTCCAAGGCGCACCCGGCGATGGCCAGGGTCGCCAGGCCCACCAGCGCCGCCGGCCCGATCACGTAGCAAATGACGAACAGGCCGGCCAAGAACAACCCCGTACCCACCGCGGCGGCAAGGTTGCGGCTGCTACCTCCGGCATCGGCGCCGAGGTCGTACGGAGGCCGGCTGTGCCGGGCGGCCGCGGCCTTGGCATCGGCCTCGGCTGCCCTTCGTGACGCTGGTCCGCGACCGGCCCGGCCGAGCCCGGTCTGGCCCCGGCTCGGCAACCTGGCGGCGGTACGGTCGGCCATCTCTCCCCCTCCTCCTGAAGGGGAAGGCCCTGGTGGTGGGCCCGCGGGCTGTGCCCCCACACCTTCCCCGGTACCGCCGGCGGCCCCCCCTGGACCAGCGGTGGCGGTACCGGCTGCTCCCACGGCTTCTGCTACCAGCTCAGCAAACGAGGGAAGCGCTCCAGCGCCGGCACCGCTCTCGCTCCCTGTCCCCGCCACGGGCGGCATTACCTGCCCGGCAGCGGTGCCCTCCTGTCCGCCGGGGCCGCCCCCGGCCCCCGGGCGCGACGACGCCGGAGGAACGTTGCCGCTCCCTTGGCTGTGCTCCGCGTCCTGCCTGCCGGCCCCTCCCGCTCCGGCCCCTCCCGCTCCGGCCCCTCCCGCTCCGGCCCCTCCCGCTCCGGCCCCTCCCGCTCCGGCCACAGTCTCGCCGGCCACAGTCTCGCCGGCCACAGTCTCGCCGGCCACAGTCTCGCCGGTGACGTCAGCACTGGCCACAGTCTCGCCGGTGACGTCAGCACTGGCCGCGCTCGCACGTTGGGCGCGCTGACGTTCGAGGCGTTCGAAATCCTCGTCGAAGGAGAACGGGTCGCGGGGGGGCGCCTCCGGGGGGCCCACCTGCCCGTCGTCCTTTTCGATCAGGTCCTCCACGCCGGGACCGTCGGACCAGTCGCTCACGTCTTCCCGCCAGCGCAGGCCCCTCGAGCCCAGGAGCCTCCAGGCTTGCAGCTCGTCGCCCGCGCCCGGAGCGCCAGCCAGCGCCCGTGGTACTTCGCCGGTTGGCGGGTCCGCCCAATGAGGTAGCTGTGTACCTTCTTCTGAGCTCACTCTCTTGACCAACTCCGCTCCTGGTACAACTTCACGAGGGTAGCCGATCTGATCGGGGGCGTCAGCGAGCGAGCCGGCCGCTTCGACCACCTCAGCGGCGGCCGCGCCCCCGGCCAAGTCGGGCCCAGCCACGTCGGCCGCGTCAGGCACGGCCGCGTCAGGCACGGCCGCGTCAGGCACGGCCGCGTCAGGTACGGCCGCGTCAGGCACGGCCGCGTCAGGTACGGGCGTGACAGGTACGGGCGTGACAGGCACGGGCGTGACAGCCAGGGCTTCGCTCACCTCGCTCAGCGGCACAGGCCCGGTAGGGGCCTGAGGGTCGTAGTCCACCGGTGGGCCGCCCTGGCCCCACTCGTTCAGCTCCAGCGGCGGAACCTTGGCCGCGCCGCGGCCGCGTCGGCCACGCCGGTTGCTGGGACTGTCAAAAAGAGTCAGTGGAACCCCTCCTCCGGTCGACCACCCGAGGCCCTCGGCGGAGCAGCACGTTCAGCTGCTGAGCAGCTCCTGTTCCTTGTGGGCCAGCACGCGGTCGATCTCGGCTGTGTACTCGTGCGTGAGCTTGTCGAGCTCCCTCTCAGCCCGGTCGAGCTCGTCGCTGGAAAGATCCCCGTCCTTTTCCAGGCCCTCAAGATCCTTCCTCGTGGCCCGCCGCACGTTGCGGACGGCCACCCGTCCCTCTTCGGCCCGGTGATGGGCGAGCTTGGCCAGGTCCTTGCGCCTCTCGGCCGTAAGGACCGGGACCACCAGCCTGATGACCGAACCGTCGTTGCTCGGAGTGATACCGAGGTCAGACGACTGCACCGCCTTCTCGATCGCCTTGATCACGGCCGGTCCCTTCTCGTACGGGGTGATCACCAGCGTGCGGGCTTCGGGCACGTGGAGCCCTGCGATCTGCTGAAGAGGCACCTCAGCGCCGTAGTAGTCGACCTTCAGCTTTTCGACCAGGGCCGGCGCCGCCCGGCCGGTGCGGATGCCCGAGAACTCGTTCTTGGTGTGCTCGACGGCCCGGGCCATCCGGTCACGGCACTCCTCGATAGCGGCGTCAACCAGGATGTCGGTCATCAGTGGATAAGCGTACCTATTTGCTCCCCCTCGAGGGCGCTCCGCAGGTTGCCCTCCTCCATGATGCTGAAGTAGAGGATGGGCAACGAGTTTTCCTTACACAGTGTTATAGCGGTCAGGTCCATGGCCCGAAGGTCCTTCTCCAGTACCTCGTCATAACGGATTTCGGGGATCTGACGGGCCGTGGGGTCGACCCGGGGGTCGGCGGTGTAAATGGCGTCCGCCCCTCCGTGGGTGCCCTTCAACAGCACCTCGGCACCGATCTCCACGGCGCGCAGCGCGCCGGCGGTGTCCGTGGTGAAAAACGGGTTCCCGGTGCCCGCGGCGAAAATCACCACCCGTCCCTTTTCGAGGTGGCGTATGGCGCGCAACCTTATGTACGGCTCAGCCAGCTCGGACATCCCGATGGCCGTCTGGACGCGCGTCGGTTGGCCCTCACGCTCGAGCGCGTCCCGTAGGGCCAGGGCGTTGATCACGGTGGCCAGCATGCCCATGTAGTCGGCGGTCGCCCTGTCCATACCGGTGGCCGAACCGGTTGTGCCCCGCCAGATGTTGCCGCCCCCGATCACCACTGCGAGCTCGGTGCCCAGCGCGGCGTGCGCCTCGGCGACCTCTTTGGCGAGGCGTTCGACCACAAGCCCGTCGATGACCTCGTCAGCAGCATCGCTGGCCAGGGCCTCACCCGAGACCTTGAGCAACACGCGCTTCCAGGGCGCCCCCGGGCGGCCCATTAACCGCCGATCACGACCTGGGCGAAGCGCACGACCCGCGCCGGGCCCAGGACCTTCTGAACGGGCTGACTGTCGTCCTTGGCGAACGGCTGCTCCAGCAGGGCCCCGCCGGGTACACGCTTGAACCAGCCATTGAGCTTGCCCTCGACGATCTTGGGCAGCGCCGCCTCGGGTTTGCCCTCCAGGCGTACGGACTTCTCCAGGGTCGCCCGCTCCGCTTCGACCTCTTCGCGGGGCACGTCGTCGCGTTGCAGGTATTTCGGCTTACCGAAAGCGATGTGGACGGCAATGTCGTGGGCGAGCTCCTCCGTTCCCCCGGCCAGCTCGACGATGACGCCGTTGACGCCCCGGTCGTTCTGAACGTGGAGGTAAGAGCCGACGACATTGCCAGCGGCAGGCTGGAAGCGGAGCACCTCTCCCAGCTGCACGTTCTCCTTGATGGAGATGTTGAGGTCCTCGATGGCCGACTTGCGCTGGTCCACCGCCTCCTCGCCCTCACTGGCCACCAGGGCGGCCAGCTCGTTGACAAGGTTGACGAAATCGGGGCTTTTGGCACCGAAGTCGGTCTCCGAGCGCAGTTGGACCAGGGCAATAGCGTTTGCGGCCTTGTCGTAGGAGACCGCCACCGCGCCTTGCTCACTTTCCCGCCCGGCCCGCTCGGCCGCCTTACCCAGGCCGCGCTCCCTGAGCCACGTCGTGGCCGCCTTCGGATCTCCTCCCGATTCTGTCAGGGCGCGCTTCGCGTCCATCATCCCGGCCCCTGTGGCGATGCGCAGGGCCTGAACATCCTTGGCGGTGAAATCTGCCATATTCTTGCGCTCCTAGTTCCCGTTTTCCGATGCGGCAACCTCGGGCGCCGCAACCTCCGCTGCCGTCGCAGCCTCCTCTACCGGCTCGGGCCCGGCCCCGGCGTCTTCTGCCGCCGCCGTGCTCACGCCTCCGGTCGGGGCGCCGGCCACGGCGTCCTGTGTCCCTTGTACCTCTATGCCAAGCCCGCTCGGTATGCCAGGCGCGCTCGGTATGCCAGGCTCGCTCGGTATACCAGTCCCGCTCGGCAAGTCAGGCCCGCTCGGGCCAGGGACCGGGGTGCCGGCCGTGACCGTGGGCCCGGTGGCCGTCGTCGCCACGTGAGGCGCGTCACCGGCGGGCCCGAACGTGGCCTCGTCCGCCAGGGCCCGGTACTCGGCCGGCGGTGCGGGCGGGTGCGGGGGGCGGGCCACGGCGGGCGCGGGCGCCGGTCCCGCGTTGGCGAAAGACCCCCTGCGGCTGGCGACGAAACGTCCCTCCTGCACAGCCTCGGCCATCACCCGGCACATCAAGGTGCCGCTGCGTATGGCGTCGTCATTGCCCGGGATCGGGTACTGGACCAGGTCGGGGTCGCAGTTGGTGTCGACGACGGCGATGATCGGGATGCCGATCTTGTTGGCTTCGGAGACGGCGATGTGCTCTTTCTTGATATCGATGATGAACACGGCGTCGGGCAGCCGGACCATGTCCCGGATGCCGCCCAGGTTGCGCTCAAGCTTGTCCAGCTCACGCGTCAGGATCAGCGCTTCCTTCTTGGGCATGGCCTCGAAATCGCCCGCCGAGCGCATGCGCTCGTACTCCTGCATCTTCTTGACCCGCCCGGCGATGGTCGTGAAGTTCGTCAGCATCCCGCCGAGCCAGCGCTGGTTCACGTACGGCATGCCGCAGGTCTCCGAAGCCTTGGCGATCGGGTCCTGGGACTGCTTCTTGGTGCCGATGAAAAGAATGCTGCCCCCATTGGCCACCATGTCCCGCACGAACGAGTACGCGACGTCGACCCGTTGCAGGGTCTGGTTCAGGTCGATGATGTAGATACCGTTGCGCTCTCCGAAGATAAAACGCTTCATCTTCGGGTTCCAGCGCCTGGTCTGGTGCCCGAAGTGGACTCCCGCCTCCAACAGTTGCCGCATTGTTACGACGGCCATGCCTCTCCTCTCCATCGGTTGTCATCCTCGAGCGCTTGCGCCGCATAGCCCGTTCAATGAACGTGACGGCGGCGACCGTGGAGGCGCCCGGGCATATGTCTAGATTGCTGTACGAAGGGCTGTCGGCCCCTGCCTGCGAGGCCGCGTCCAGCCTACACGCTGGCCCCCGCCGGCACACCTGGCCCCCGCCGGCACACCTGGCCCCCGCCGGCACACCTGGCCCCCACACCCTGGCGCCGGCGCGGCCGACGCGCTCCGTCGGGGTTAGGCCGTTTCCTTGTCGGACACCAGCATACGGGCGCGCAGCTGGAGCACGGCCTTGGTGTGGATCTGGCACACCCGGCTCTCCGTCACGCCCAGGACCTGCCCGATCTCGGCCAAGGTCAGGCCCTCGTAGTAATAAAGGGAGAGAACGATCTTCTCCCTGTCCGCCAGGCGGTTGATCGCCCCGGCCAGGATCTGCTTCATTTCCTCGACCTCGAAAGCGGCCATTGGCCCCTCGCGGCGGTCCGCCAGGGTGTCCCCCAGGGTCGTCGACTCTCCCCTGTCGCCCCCGGACAGCACCTCGTCCAGGGCCACGATGCCGACGAAAGAGATCTGGGAGAACTGGGCCTGCAGGTCGTCCTCGGAGAGACTGAGCTCGTGGGCGACCTCGGCGTCAGTGGGCGTGCGCAGGAGCTGGGCCTCGAGCTTGGCGTAAGCCTTCTCGATCGCCCTCGCCTTGGCCCGCACCGAACGCGGCACCCAGTCGATGCTCCGCAGCTCGTCGATGATGGCACCCTTTATCCGGGTGATGGCGTAGGTCTCGAACTTGATGGCCCGCTCGTTGTCAAACTTCTCGATGGCATCGATGAGCCCGAATATGCCGTAGCTAACCAGGTCGCATTGCTCGATCGTGTGCGGCAGCCCTACGGACACCCGGCCGGCGACATACTTGACGAGCGGCGAGTAGCGCACGATCAACTTGTCGCGCAGCTCCCGCGAACCGGTCGACTTGTAGTCGGCCCACAGCTCGTCGGTGGAAAGCGAAACCTCGTCTTCTGTCTCCATCAGGCCCTCGGGTGTGACGTCTCGTACACGGACAACAGGCGCTCCTTGCTCACGTGCGTGTAGACCTGCGTGGTCTTCACGCTGGCGTGGCCCAACAGTTCCTGGACAACTCTAAGGTCGGCGCCGCCGTCCAACATGTGAGTGGCAAAGCTGTGCCTCAGGGCATGAGGGTGCGTCGGCGACGACGAGCGCTTATCCAGTATGCGCCGCACGTCCCGGGGACCGAGGCGGGTACCCCTGGAATTGAGGAAAAGGGCGTCTTTCGGAGAACCCGGAACGGACATGATGGCCCGGCCGCTCAGGATCCAGGCTTCGACGGCCTCCGCCGACTTTTCGGAAATGGGCACCCGCCGCTGCTTGGACCCCTTGCCCCACACCGTGGCCCATCGCGCTTTCAGGTCGACGTCCCCCATGCCCATCCCGCACAGCTCGCTTACCCGCAGCCCGCTCCCGTACAACAGTTCGAGCACAGCGTCGTCCCTCAGGCGGACCTCGGCAGCCACCTCGGTCGCCTTCAAGGGGGGCCGGTCCAGGATGAGATCCAGCTCCCCCCGGGACAGGGCCCGGGGAAGCCGCCCCTCTCCGGTACGGGCGGAGAGGCCGGCGGTGGGATCGGACGGCAACGTCCCGTTCCGCCTCAGCCAGCGGAAGTAGCGGCGCAGAGCCGAGGCCCTTTGGGCCACGCTCTGGCGGGCGTAGCGCCGCGTGGCCATGTAGGCCAGGTACCGGCGCAGCACCAGGCGCGAGACCTGCTCGGGGCCCATGATCCCGCCCCGCTCAGCCCAGGTGAAAAACGACCGGGCCCCGTTCTCGTACGCCCGCCGGCTCGCGGCCGACAGGTCTGTAAGCGACATGGCCCAGGCCGGGAGCTGCCACAGGGCGCCCGGCTCGGCGCGCGAGGGCCGCTTTACCCCCGGCTCCGTCCCCGAGGGCCGCTTCGCGGCCGGCTCGGCCTCTCCCGCCGCAGCCGTGCCGGGTGCGGTCGCTAGGGACGCCACCGCGCCCCTGACCGTACGTAAGGGTGCCCGCTATCCGCTGCGCCCTGCTCACTCTGCGTGTTGAGAAAAGAGCCCACAGTGGTAGATGGTAGTCTCTGTGAGTTCCTTCGCGCCGGAACTGCTGCACCCGAGCCGCATCTCTGAGCGTAACGTGGCCGGCTGTGCACGACCCCGGCCCTCCCGCCCCCGAGAACCGCGCACCGCAGCGCCGAGCGGCGCGGGTGGTCTTGGTCGACCCCGCTCCCGCCGTGTTGCTCCTCGCCGGCCGCGATCCCTCCGACCCGGGCGCGCTACCCTTCTGGTTCGTGCCCGGGGGCGGTGCCCACGACGGTGAGAGCACCGAGGACGCGGCTCGGCGGGAGCTGTACGAAGAGACCGGGGCGGCGCTGGGCGACCTCGGGCCCGTGGCCTGGACACGGCGGGCCGACTTCTTCTTCGACGGCCGGGCCTTCCACCAGCAGGAAGTGTTCTACATCGTGCGCACGGAGAACTTCCCGGTGCAGGCCACCGCGCTCACCGCAGACGAGGACCGGTTCATCACCTCCTGGCGCTGGTGGTCGGTGGCCGACCTGGCCGCCACCGATGAGGTCGTCTACCCCGTGGACCTGGCCCGGCTGGTGGCCCGCTGGTTGGCCGAGGGGCCCACGCCTCTTCCGGCGCCCATTCGCTGACCTCGGCCGCTGACCTCGCCGTTGAACTGGGCCCCCCAACTTGTCACCGGCGCCCCGGTCGTGCACGCTGGCGGACATGGACAAGCTCGACCAGGTCGACCTATCCCTCAAGCTGTCGAGCGCGCAAAGCGAAGAGCGCGTCGCCGCTCTCCAGCGCCGTCTGCTTCATCTGCGCCTGCTGGCGGGTGGTCTCGTCGGCGACGGGCGTCTCGGGCCGCCCTTGGCCATCGTTTTCGAGGGCTGGGACGCCTCAGGCAAGGGCGGGGCCATCAAGCGCCTAGTCGCCGGCCTCGACCCCCGCCATTTTCGCGTCCAGTCCTACGCCGCCCCGACCGAGCGAGAAAAGCGGCACCACTTCCTATGGCGCTTCGACCCCAACTTCCCGGGCTGGGGGGGTATGGCCGTCTTCGACCGCTCCTGGTACGGCCGCGTGCTGGTCGAACGGGTCGAAGGCTTCGCCACCGAAAAGGAGTGGAAGCGGGCCTACGGCCAGATCGTCGCCTTCGAGCGTGGCCTCGTCGCCGAGGGGATGATCCTGGTCAAGTTCTGGCTCCACATCTCTTCCAAGGAGCAGCTGGCCCGTTTCGAGCGCCGGCGCGACGACCCCTTACGCCGCTGGAAACTGACCGACGAGGACTGGCGCAACCGCGAAAAGCGCCACGCCTACGTCGAAGCGGTCAACGAAATGGTGGCCCGGACGGACCACAAGGGCGCTCCCTGGGATCTCATCGCCGCCGAGAGCAAGCACTACGCCCGGGTGGCGGTGCTGGAGACTGTCTGCCGCCGGCTCGAGACCGGCTTGGTCCACTGCGGCATCCCCGTGCCCGCCTCGACGGGCGCCGACTACGGCATCTGACGCACGCCCCCCGGCCCGCCGATAAGGTCGGGCAAGTAACCGGCGGCGGTAACTGGACCTGGCGACAGGACCTGGTGCTGGATGTGGGCAACGGGCACGTCAGGGCCTAGGTTTGCGCCGTGCCGGAAATGATCGAGGTCGAGGCTTACCGCGCCCTGGCCGAACGAGCTGCCCTCGGCCGTCCCATCAGCGCCGTCGAGACCCCCGACGAGTGGTACCTCAAGCGCGGATTGGTCCCGGCCGCTCTGCAAGTGCTCCTGGGCTACCGCTTGAGCGCGGCGCGCCGAGTGGGCAAGCTGCTCCTCCTGGAGACGTGCCGCCCTGAGGGCACGGCTGGGCCCGTACTCGGCCTGCGCTTCGGTATGAGCGGCCGACTGGTGGTAGACGGAGCGGCCGGCGTGGCGGAGCTCCGCCATTCGACCAATGCGCCCTTGGCCCGCTACGACCGCTTCGGGCTCGTGTTCTCCGACGGTGGCCACCTGCGCGTCCGCGACCCGCGCCGCCTCGGGGGCGTGCAACTCGACCCCACCGAAGCCGGGCTGGGCCCCGACGCCGCCGCCGTCACCCTCGGGCACTTGCGGTCCGCCCTGGCCAGCAGCCGGGCACCGCTCAAGGCCCGGCTCATGGACCAGTCGCGCCTGGCCGGGGTCGGGAACCTCATCGCCGACGAGGTCCTGTGGCGAGCCAGCCTGTCCCCGGTCCGGCCGGCGGGCGGCTTGTCGGCGGCGGAACTGCGCCGCCTTCACCGCCACCTGCGGGCGACCGTGGCCGAGCTCGGGGCGCGGGGCGGCTCGCACATGGGGGACCTGATGGACGAGCGCCGCCCGGGTGGCACTTGCCCGGCCGACGGCCGGCCGCTCCAGCGTGCCACCGTGGGCGGCCGCACCACGTGGTGGTGCCCGTGGCACCAGAACTAGCGCGGCTTGCGCACCCACCAGCCCGCCTCCCCTCCTACCGCGCCCTGCTCTTCCAGTCGGTCCAGGGCGACGAGGACGGCGGTCACGGGCAGGCCGCTACGCTCCACGATGTCTTCCAGGCACAGCGGGAGCCAGCCGACAGCGGCCAGGACTACCCTGTCCATGGTGCGCAGCGCGGTAGCCAGCGCGGGCGCCCGGACCGACGACGCTCGACCGTCGAAGATGCCCAGCGCATCGAGGACGTCCTGGGCGCCCCGGACGGGCGTGGCCCCCTCGTGCAGGAGGCGGTTGGTGCCGGCAGACGCCGCACTGCGGACGGACCCGGGCACCGCGCCGACCTCGACCCCGCGCTTTGCGGCCGCATCGACCGTGTGCCACGACCCGCCCCGGGCGTGGCATTCGACCACGACCACCATCTCGGCCAGCCCGGCGATGAGGCGGTTGCGCGACGGGAAACGCCATGCCTGGGCCGGGTGCCCTGGAGGCGTCTCCGACAGGACGGCGCCCGTCCTCACCATCTCTCGCCATAGCCCGGCGTGCTGGCGCGGGTACACGACATCTACCCCGCTGGCCGCCACCCCCACCGTGCCGCCGGCACCGCCGGTACCACCCGGCGCGTCGCGCCCTGCCGCCAGGGCCCCGGCGTGGGCCGCCCCGTCGACGCCGAGCGCCAGTCCTGAGACTACGCACACACCGGCGGCCGACAGGTCGTAAGCGAGCCGGTAGGAGATGTCGGATCCCTCCGGCGTGCACCTGCGGGTGCCGACTATGGCCACACGGCGACGCCGCCCCAGATCCTCCACTGTGCCCGCGAAGAACAGCACCCCGGCCGGCGCCGGGCCTTCTTGCAGGACAGCCGGGTAGTCGGGGCTTCCCGGCCAGCAGACGGCGATGCCGGCGCGCTGGCAGCGCTCCCACTGCTCTCTCACGTCCAACCGCCCAACCGTCCTCGCCCACTCGGCGGGCTCGGGCCGGCTCCGCCCCCGTCCCGGCGGCCCTATCTCCCCCGCCCGGACTGCCTCCCAGGCGCCCTGGGGAGAGCGCTCGGCCAGAGCGTCCACGAGCCAGCCCGGGCCCACTCCGGCCAAGCACGCCAGAGCGGCGGCGTAGGCGGCCGGCGGTAAGCCGTCGCTACCGGGAGGCCAGCTCATGAGCCCAGCGCCGCCGGGCCGCTGTCCGTCCCGTACGCCGCTCCGGGCCCGGACGCGGCGCTCGAGACATCTGCTCCGGGGCCTCTCAACGCCCGCGCCATCAGGATGTGCTCCTCCCGTAGGGGAGGCTCGTCCCCGGCCAGATCGGCAACGGTCAGAGCCACTCGCCTCACCCGGTCCAGGCCCCGGGCCGACAAGCGGCCCTCCCGCAGCCGCCTCTCCAGCAACCGCCTCCCGCCGGCACTGACGGGCGCCAGGTCGTCCAATTGCCAGGCCGGGAGCTGGGCGTTGCCCGGGGTGCCCCGTTGCCGGGCCCGCCGGCGGGCGTGGGCGACGCGAGCGGCCACAGCCGTTGACGGCTCGTACAGCCCGTCCCCAGCCGGCCCGCGGCCCGGTCGGAGCAGGTCCTCGACCCCAGGGCGGGGCACCCGCACGCGCAGGTCGAAGCGGTCGAGGAGCGGCCCGGACAGGCGCGCCATGTAGCGGGCCCGGGCGGCGCTGCTGCACCGGCACGACCCGGGAGAACCGTCGGCGTCGCAGCGACAGGCGTTCATGGCCGCCACCAGCATGAACCGCGCCGGGAAAGCCACCGCGCCGCTGGCTCGGCACACGACCACCCGGCCTTCCTCCAGGGGTTGGCGCAGGTTGTCGAGGACGCCGCCCGGGAACTCGGCCAGCTCGTCGAGGAACAACACGCCGTTGTGCGCGCAGCTGATCTCCCCGGGCCGCAGCCGGGCGCCGCCGCCGCCGATCAGGGACACGGCCGAGGCGCTGTGGTGCGGTGAACGGAACGGGGGCCGCAGGCAGAGCTGGCCGGCCGCCACGTCCAACCCGGCGGCCGAGTGGATCATCGCCACCTCCAGTGCTTCCTCGGCGGACAGCGCAGGCAAAAGGCCTGGCAGCCTCGTCGCCAACATGGTCTTCCCCGCGCCCGCCGGGCCGACCATGAGCAGGTGGTGACCACCGGCGGCGGCCACCTCCAGGGCTTGGCGCCCGAACGGCTGGCCCCGCACCTCCGCCAGGTCGGGGGCCGGGGGGACGTCGGGGCCCGGCTGCGCCGGAGGCAGCTCAGGCCAGGGGCACTGCCCCCGCAGTGCCTGCACCAGGGCGCGCAGGGTGGGGGCGGTCCTGGTCAGTGCTCGTTGCACCAGGCACGCTTCCTGCCCGCACGAGGGCGGGACGACCACGCCCGGCTCGGCGGCGGCGGCGACCAGGGGCAACATGCCCGGGACCCGTCGCAACGAGCCGTCCAGGCCCAGCTCGGCGATGAACGCCGACCCCGCAAGGGGCGCGGCGGCGATCTGGCCGTCCGCCGCCAGGACGCCGAGCGCCACCGCCAGGTCCAAGCCCGGGCCCGCTTTGCGCAGGCCCGAAGGCGCCAGGTTGACCGTTATCCGCTTTTGAGGCCAGGCGAAACCGCTGGAGATGAGGGCCGCCCGCACCCGGTCGCGGGCCTCCCGGCAGGAGGTGTCGGGCAGGCCCACGACCCGGAACCCGGGCAGGCCGTTGCTCACGTGGACTTCGACGCTGACGGGGTGGCCATCGACCCCGACCAGCGTGGCCGACGAGACAGTTGCCAGCATGCGCGGCCCCCCCCAACAGACACCCGATCTGATATGAAGAGGCCGGCTGCCGGCCACGAGCAATGGGCCAGACGCTAGTCGGCGGCGGTGACGAAAACGGCTTCCGGGCTGGCCGCCTGGTCCTGGGCCTCGGAGCGCGCTTCGCTCGTCATGCTGGCCAGGGCCGGTCGCAGGTCCGCCGGTCCCCCACCGGGGACCTCGTCAGGCCAGGGCGGCGGCCGTGATAAAGGCCTCGACCTCAACGGTGGCCCCTTCGGGCGCCAAAGGCACAAGGTTGCCGTCGACCCTTTTACCGTCGACCACCAGGTAGCCGACGCGACCGCGCGCCGCCCCCGCCGCCTTGCACGCCTTGATCCGGTACGTGGCGCCCCGGAAAACCCTCACCGCGCCAAACCCCTCCCAGCACCCGGGCAGCACGGGGTCGACCCGTAGCCCGTCGTGATCGGGACGGATCCCCAAGATCCACTGTGAAATAGCGACGAAGTTCCATGCCGCCGTTCCCGTCAACCACGAGTTCTTTGCCTCCCCGTACGTGGCCGCGTCCGGGCCGGCGATGGTCTGCGCGTACACGTAGGGCTCGGCCCGGTGCACCTCGCTGATGGCCTCCCGGGCCGAGGGGTTTATGCGTTTGTAGTAGTCGAAAGCAGCGTCCCCGTCGCCCATGAGCGTCTCGGCGATCATCACCCACGGGTTGGTGTGGCAAAAGACACTGCCATTTTCCTTGTAACCCGGGGGGTACGACGAGATCTCGCCCAGCTCGAGGTGGTAGCGGGTATAGGGCGGCTGGTTCAGCACGATGCCGTGGGGCGTGGCCAACCTGGCCCGGACACTATCGAGGGCCTGATGGGCCCGGCCGTCCTCCGCCCCGGCGCCGCCCATGACGCACATCCCCTGGGGCTCGACGAATATCTGCCCTTCCTCGTTGGCCCTCGAGCCCACCGGGGCGCCGAAGTAGTCGTACGCCCGCCGGAACCACTGCCCGTCCCAGCCGTGCTCGCCGATGGCGGCCTCTATGGACGCCGCCGCCTCCCGGTAGCGCCCGGCCTCCCCCGGCTCGGCCCAACCCGAGCCCGCCCCGCTGTCGACCAGCGCCGCCATTTCTTTGGCCACCAGGGCGAAAAGGCCGGCAATGAACACCGACTCGGCCGTGCTGCCCGAGCGGTTCTCGGTGACTTGGAAGCTTTCTCCGGGAGTGTCAGAAAAACAGTTGAGGTTGAGGCAGTCGTTCCAGTCCGCCCGGCCGATGAGCGGGAGCCGGTGCGGCCCGAGGCGTCCCAGGGTGTATGCGACGCTGCGGCGCAAGTGGTCGTAAAAGGGCGCCTCGCTCCCGGCGAGGTTGTCGTAGGGCACCTGCTCGTGCAATATCGAGTAGTCACCTGTCTCTTTCACGTAGGCGGTGACGGCCAGGACGAGCCACAGCGGGTCGTCGTTGAAACCCGAGCCAATGTCGTCGTTGCCCCGGTTGGTGAGCGGCTGGTACTGGTGGTAAGCGGCGCCGGACGGCAACTGGGTGGCGGCGATGTCCAACAGCCGCTGGCGGGCGCGCCCGGGGACCATGTGGACGAACCCCAGCAAGTCCTGGCTGGAGTCGCGGAACCCCATCCCCCGCCCGATCCCCGACTCGTAAAAAGATGCCGAACGGCTCAGGTTGAACGTGACCATGCACTGGTACGCGTTCCAGATGTTGACCATGCGGTTGGTGTCGTTGTCCGGGGTCGATACGGCCAACTTGCCGAGCACACCGTCCCAGTACTCCCGTAGGCCCTGCATACCCGCCTCCACCGCCGCCGGGCTCAGCCAGTGCTCGATCACGGGCCTCACGGCCCGCTTGTTGATGGTCTGGCTCCCGGCCGGGTCAAACTTGTCGTCCTTGGCGTTCTCTGCGTAACCGAGGACGAAGATCACTTCCCCGGTCTCGCCCGGCACCAGCGTCAGGCGCACGTGGTGCGAGCCATGCGGGGCCCAGCCGTGGGCGATCGAATTGCCCGACTGGCCCCGTTCCACCACCACCGGCCGGTCCCAGCCGCGGTAGGGCCCGAGGAAGGCGTCCCTCTGGGTGTCGAAGCCGGCCAGCGGCAGCGAACAGGCGAAATAGGCAAAATGGTCGCGGCGCTCGCGGTACTCGGTCTTGTGGTAGATGACGCTGCCCTCCACCTCCACCTCGGCGATGTTGAAGTTGCGCTGGAAGTTGACGGCGTCGTCCTGGGCGTCCCACAGGCAGAACTCCACCGACGAAAACAGCGACAGCTCCGCCGGGACGGGGCGCTCGTTGCCGACCCGCAGGCGCCAGACCTCGAGCGTGCTGCCCAGGGGGACGAAGTAAAGAGCCTCCGCGCTTATCCCCCGGTAGAGCGACGAGATGACCGTGTAGGCCAGGCCGTGGCGGCACTCGTAGCGGTCCAGGTCGCTTTGCGTCGGTTGCCACGACGGCGACCAGAACTCGCCGTCGGAGCCGTCCCGCAGGTACAGGTACCTGCCGCCCAGGTCGAAAGGCGCGTTGTTGTACCGGTAGCGCGTCAGCCGGCGGAGCCGGGCGTCGCGATAGAAGGAGTAACCCCCGGCGGTGTTGGAGATGATGCCGAAGTAGTCCTCCGTGCCCAGGTAGTTGACCCAGGGCGTAGGCGTCGCGGGCTGCTCGATGACGTACTCGCGCCTGGCATCGTCAAAGCGGCCGTACCTCACTGGTCCCTCTCCTCATCACGGGCCGGGCCAATCACCCGAACCGGTTCAGTAGCCGGACAATAGCAGCGCCGCGGCGCGTTCCCCGATCATCCCGAACCGGTTCAGCACAGAGCACGAGCGGCCGACCCGCTCACGGCTAGGTTGGCGAGCGTGGCCCGCCCACCCGCCCGCCGCCGCCATAGCCGCGGTGCGGACCGTCCCCCCATGGGCCTGCAGGATCTCCAGGAGCTGATCGAGCTGGCTGCCGGTGAGGAGCCGGGCGAGGTCCAG
>JBEKNX010000004.1:0-32930 GCA_049522375.1 Acidimicrobiales bacterium
CTTGGAGATGACGCCCTTGTTGCCATGGCGGCCGGCCAGCTTGTCGCCCTCGGTGATCTTGCGCTTCTGGGCCACGTACACCCGCACGAGCTGGTTTACGCCGGGAGGTAGTTCGTGGGCGTCCTCCCTGGAGAAGACCCGGACGTCGATGACCTTGCCCGACTCACCATGGGGCACCTTGAGGGAGGTGTCCCGGACTTCACGCGCCTTTTCTCCGAATATGGCCCGCAGCAGGCGCTCCTCGGGCGTGAGCTCGGTCTCGCCCTTGGGCGTGACCTTGCCCACCAGCACGTCTCCCGCCCCTACCTCGGCACCGATACGGATGATGCCCCGCTCGTCGAGGTCCTTCAGGATCTCTTCGGAGAGGTTGGGGATGTCGCGGGTGATCTCCTCGGCGCCGAGCTTGGTGTCCCGGGCGTCGACCTCGTGCTCCTCGATGTGGATCGACGACAGGACGTCGTCCTTGACGAGGCGCTCCGAGAGGATGATGGCGTCCTCGTAGTTGTACCCCTCCCAGGGCATGAAGGCGACCAGCAGGTTCTTGCCCAGGCCGAGCTCGCCGCCCTCGGTGGACGGCCCGTCGGCCAGTACGTCGCCCGGGCCCACCGGCTGGCCTTCTTCCACCACGATGCGCTGGTTGAAGCAGGTGTTCTGGTTGGAGCGGCGGAACTTGTAGACGGGGTAGACCTTGCGGCCGAGGGGGCGGCCGTACCGGTCCGTCTGGCCCTCCTTGTACTCGACCGTCACGTGCTCGCCGGAAACCTCGACCACGGTCCCGGTCCCCTCGGCCAAGAGCACGTCGCCCGTGTCCCGGGCGGCGCGGCCCTCCACACCGGTGCCCACAAAGGGCGCTTCGGGACGGACCAGGGGGACCGCCTGCTTCTGCATGTTGGCGCCCATGAGGGCCCGGTTGGCGTCGTCGTGCTCGATGAAGGGGATCAGGGCCGTCGAGATGGAGACGATCTGCTTGGGGGACACGTCCATCAGGTCGACTTCCGACGGGGGGACGAAATCGACCTCGCTCGTCGTGCCGTAGGTAGTACCGCCGGCGCCGACGCGCACGCCGGGGCCCTGAGGAGCGCGCCTCACCAGCACGCGCTGGTCGGTGAGGGTGCCGTCGGGGGCCAGCTTGGCGTTGGCCTGGGCGATGACGTACTCCTCCTCCTCGTCCGCCGCCAGGTAAACGATCTCGTCAGTGACCGAGCCGTTCACGACGCGCCGGTAGGGCGTCTCGATGAAGCCGTACTCGTTGATCCGACCGTAGGTGGCCAAGTGGCCGATCAGCCCGATGTTGGGGCCTTCGGGCGTTTCGATCGGGCACATGCGCCCGTAATGGGAGCTGTGCACGTCGCGGACCTCGAACCCGGCTCGCTCCCTCGACAGGCCGCCCGGGCCCATGGCCGACAGGCGGCGCTTGTGAGTGAGACCGGACAGAGGGTTGGTCTGGTCCATGAACTGCGAGAGCTGGCTGGTGCCGAAGAACTCCTTGATCGCCGCCACCACAGGACGGATGTTGATGAGCGTCTGGGGAGTGATGGCTTCGACGTCCTGGGTGGTCATGCGCTCACGCACGACCCGCTCCATGCGCGAAAGCCCGACGCGCACCTGGTTCTGGATCAGCTCGCCCACCGAGCGGACCCGGCGGTTGGCGAAATGGTCCTGGTCGTCCAGGCGGTAGCCGGCCTCGCCCTGGGCCAGGTGGAGAAGGTATGTGCTCGCCGCCAGCACCTCGCTCTTGGACAGCACGGTCTGGTCACGAGCCGGGCGCTCCAGCTCGATGTCGAACAGCGACGCGATCTTGCCGATCTCGGGGCCCAGTTTTCGGTCGAGCTTGTAGCGCCCGACACGCGTCAGGTCGTAACGCTTCGAATTGAAAAACGCGTTCTCGAAATAGGCGCGGGCCGATTCCACCGAGGGAGGTTCACCGGGACGGGCGCGCTTGTAGATTTCGAGCAGGGCATCTTCCTGCGCCGGCGCCAGGTCACGCTCTCGCTCCCACTGCGGCTCCAGGAACTGGAAATGACGGACGAAACGTTCCAGGAACACCTCGTCGGCATAGCCCAGGGCGCGCAACAACGTGAAAAGAGACAGACGCCGCTTGCGGGCCACGCGGGAACCGGCGCTTATGTCCTTGCCCGGCTTGGCTTCCACGTCGAACTCGATCCACTCGCCCCGGTAAGGGTGCACGGTGCCGGTCACGATCGTCTTGGCGTCCCGGCCCGGCTGGAAAATGACTCCCGGCGAGCGCACCAGCTGCGAGACGACCACTCGTTCGGTGCCATTGATGATGAAAGTGCCGCGGTCCGTCATCACGGGAAAGTCGCCCATGAAAACTGTCTGCTCTTTGATCTCGCCGGTATTAGCATTTTGGAACTGCGCCCGCACAAAAATGGGCGCAGCATAAGTCATGTCCTTTTCCTTGCACTCCTCCACGGAGAACTTCGGAGGCGGGCGCAAGTCCTGGTCGCTCGGGTCGAACTCCAAGATGAGCTTGAGCGAACCCGAGAAGTCTTCGATAGGGCTGATGTCGCGGAAAGCCTCCGCCAGGCCCTTGTCGAGGAACCACTGGAAGGAGTCGCGTTGAACTGAGATCAGATCCGGGGGCGGCAGGACCTCGTCGAGGTTGGCAAACGAGAAGCGCTCCCGGGTTACGGGGCGAGACGGCAAGGACTTACTCCTTGGAAGATGCGGTGGCCACAGAGGCGCGCCAACCCTTCGCCCAAGTTACCAAGGACGCGAAAGGACAGGGCACGGCAACTGACCACTATACAACGTCCAGGCGGGACGCGGCAAGCACTTGCGCACAGATCCAGCGCCTCTATAGGACAGGGTAAGCGAGCAAGCCGTGCTGGTCAAGCACTTCTGTCCCGGGCGGGCCGTTACTTCAGCTCGACGGTGGCGCCGGCCCCTTCGAGCTGGGCCTTCGCCTTCTCCGCGTCCTCTTTGCTGACCTTCTCCAGCACGGTCTTGGGAGCACCGTCGACGAGGTCCTTGGCCTCCTTCAGGCCCAGGTTGGTCAGGGCGCGGACTTCCTTGATGACCTGGATCTTCTTGTCTCCGGCGCCGGTGAGCAGGACGTCGAACTCTTCCTGTTCCTCCTTCACGGGCTCCGCCGCGGCGGCGCTGGCCGGGCCGGCAGGGCCGGCGGCGGCGGGGGCGGCAGCGGTGACACCGAAGCGGTCTTCGAACGCCTTCAGCAGCTCGGAGAGCTCGAGCACGGTCATGCTGGAGATCGATTCGAGTATGTCTTCCTGGGACAACTTGGTTGGCATTTGTCTTGTGCTCCTAGGTCTTGGTTATAGGGGGTCGTCAGGTCTCGGTCAGCCTTCGTCGGCGGCTTGGCGTTGGTCTCTCAGCGCCGCCAGCCCGTAGGCGAAGTTACGGGGAACGGCGGCCAGGAGCCCGGCGAAGCTCTGCATGGGGGCGGCCAGCCCTCCCGCCAGGCGGGCCAGCAGGACCTCCCGCGAGGGGAGGTCGGCCAGGGCCACCGTCGCCTCGGCACCGAGCACGGACCGCCCGAGCAGGCCTCCCTTGATCAGCATCAGCGGGTTGGCCCGGGCAAAGTCCCGCAGGGCCTTGGTCACGGCCGCGGCGTCGCCGCGGACGAAGGTGAGCGCCGTTGGCCCGACCAGCAGCCCGGCGAAGCTCTCGGGGACGTCCTGGTCGGCGGCGATGCGGACCAGCGTGTTCTTGAAGATGCGGTACTCGCCTCCGAGAGGGGCGAGGCTCCGCCTGAGGGCGGCCAGGTCCTTGACCTTCAGGCCCCGGTACTCGGTCACGATGACGGCGTCGGCCTGCTCCAGCCGAGAGCGCACGTCGTCGACGACCGCTACTTTTTGAGGCCTCGGGTTACCCATTGCCACTCCTTATCTCGTGGTGCTCTGAACGCGAGCGCGCACACCGCTCAAGGAGTGCCAGCTCGCCTCGTCGGGTCGGGCCACCACCTCTCGGGGGCGGTCCACTTAGGCGCCCGTCAGGGCGCACCGGATTTCTTCGGCGTTATGTTACGGCCTATTGTAGCCAAGCCCAGCGGTAGCCGACCTCAGCCGGCAGTGGAGCCGGCCAGCTCCTCCTCGGTGGCCCTCAGCCGGGCCGGGTCGACGTCGACGCCAGGGCCCATGGTCGGGGACATCGACACCGCCTTCACGTAGCGGCCCTTGGCCGCGGCGGGCTTTACCCGCTGCAGCTCGTCGAGCACGGCACGGAAGTTGGTGAGCAACTGCTCACGGGAGAAGCTCACCTTGCCGATCGGGACCTGCACGACGCCGCGGCTGCGGGCGTCGGCCCGGTACTCGACACGCCCACCCTTGAACTCGGCCACCGCCCGGCCCACGTCGGTGGTCACCGTACCCGTCTTGGGGTTGGGCATGAGCCCCCGTGGGCCCAGCTTGCGCCCCAAGCGGCCGACCTGGCCCATGAGGTCCGGGGTGGCGATGGCCACGTCGAAGTCCATGAAGCCGCCGTCGACCCTGGCCACCAGGTCGTCCGACCCGACGATGTCGGCGCCGGCGGTACGGGCGGCGTCGGCCGCCTCGCCAGCGGCGAAGACCGCCACTCGCACGCTTTTGCCCGTCCCGGCGGGCAACGACACGGTGCCCCGCAGCACCTGGTCGGCCTTGCGGGGGTCGATGCCCAGACGAACAGCCAGCTCGACGCTCTCGTCAAAGCCGGCGCGGGCGATGCTCTTCACCAGGTCAAGCGCCTCAGCAGGGCTGTAAAGGCGCTGCGGGACGACCTTCTTGGCCGCCTCCAGGTATTTCTTTCCTCTTTTCGGCATTCATGCCTCCCTCGGTAGTAACCCACCGGGGTGAGGTCGTCCCCGGCTGTGGTGTGTGATATTTAACCGACCTTTACGCCCATCGAGCGCGCCGTGCCCGCCACCTGCGCCTTGGCCGCCTCGAGGTCGTAGGCATTGAGGTCCGGCATCTTGATCTGGGCGATCTTGGTGAGCTGGGCGTCGCTCAGCGTACCGGCGACCTCGCGACCAGCCGTCTTGGCTCCCTTGGGTATGCCGAGCTCCTGGCGGATGAGCACCGCGGTGGGGGGCGTCTTCAACACGAAGGTGAAGCTGCGGTCCGAGAAGATGGTCACTTCGACCGGTATGACCTGCCCGACCTTGTCCTCGGTGGCCGCGTTGTACTGCTTCACGAACTCCATCGTCTGGATGCCGTGAGGGCCCAGGGCGGTGCCCACCGGGGGCGCCGGGGTGGCTTTGCCCGCCGGTAACTGGATGCGGACTATCGCTGTGATCTGGCGCTTGGCCATGGGACGCTCCTCTTGCTCTCGCCTGTGCGGGCTCTGTCGCTATGTCGTCTACGGAGCGCTCAGAGCTTCGCCACTTGGGCGAACTCAAACTCTACCGGTGTCTCGCGGCCGAAGATGTTGACGAGGACCTTGAGCTTGAGCTGGTCCTCGTTGATCTCGGCGATGGTGCCGCTGAAGTCGGCGAAAGGCCCCTCTCTCACCCGGACCGACTCGCCCACCTCGTACTCCAGGCGGGGCCGGGTCTTCTTCTGGGCGGCCGCCCCTTCAGGCTTCACGGCCAGGATGTTGTCGACCTCGCGCCTCGACAGGGGCGTCGGCCGGGCTCCCAGACCGACGAAGCCGGTCACACCGGGCGTGTTGCGCACCACGTACCAGGAATCATCGTCGAGGTCCATGCGGACCATCAGGTACCCGGGGAAGACCTTTCGGGACACCACCTGGCGCTTGCCGTTTTTCAGCTCGACGACGTCCTCCATGGGGATGACGACCTCGAAGATGCGGTCTTCCATGTTCATGGAGGAGATGCGGCTCTCGAGGTTGGACTTCACCTTGTTCTCGTAGCCGGCGTAGGTGTGCACGACGTACCACCGCCCGGGCCGGTCATAGGGGCTCTCGGGCAGCTTGGCAACGTCTTCGCTCCCAACGTCACCGAGCCCGTCCACCGCCTGGCCGTCGCCGTTGGCCGGCGGGGCCGCCTCCCACCCGTTGCGCCGCTTGCGCGCCGGCTTGACGCTTGCTTGGGCGGCGTCTTCGGCCTGAGTTGTTTCGAGATCTTCAGCCATCACTACCTTTGGCACTGGCACCGGCTTTGGCGCTGGCACCGGCATCTGCTCGAGCTCCACTTACCAGCCTTGCGCACTACTTGAACAGCTGGGTGGAGCCGAGCGAGTACACGTAGTCGATGGCGTAGACGAGCGCCATCACGAAGGCCAGGGTGAAGAAGACCACGGTGGCGTAGTTGAACAGCTCAGGGCGCTTGGGCTTCATGACCTTGCGCAGTTCGAGGATGACCTCGTCGATGAACTGGCGCGGATGAAAGCCGCCCCGCGACGGTCCCGGGGGTGGGCGGCGCTCGGCTGAGCGCAGGGCCGGCATACCCTCGGCGTCGAGGGTGCCCTGGCGCTGCAGGAGCCGCTTTTGCTCTCGGTTGTACTCGCTTGTGCTCACGTCCGTGACCTTCCCATGTGAAGCTTTGAGCAGGGCAGGAGGGACTTGAACCCCCAACCGCCGGTTTTGGAGACCGGTGCTCTGCCAAATTGAGCTACTGCCCTCTGCCTACTGACCTGCTCCTTCGGTCTCGAGGCCCTCCGGTCCAAAAGCCACCTGACCACACTAGCAGCGTTCCCGGTCGACCGGCTCGGCAGGCAGGCTCGACCATGCCCGTCCCGTCGGTCCCGCTCCGCTCCCAGCGCCGCGCCGGGGGCCGGGGTGCCGGCGGGCCCCCCGGACCGACGGGACAAGAATTGACAGCGGTGGCGGTGCCGCATATCCTCGATAATCGATTATTGTTCGTAGTGGCCGCCAGTGGGCCGCCCTCCGCTGGGTGCGACCGACCGCAGCCGAGCTCGTACAGGAGAGTGAGAAATGGCTGGTCCTGTTGAACCGTTCCGTCTGGACGGTCGGGTGGCCCTGGTCGCCGGGGGCGGCGGAGGGATCGGCTCCGCCATATCGGAGGGCTTGGCCGGTGCCGGGGCCCGGGTCGTCGTGGTCGATCGCACCTTGGAGCGTGGACAGGTAGTGGTCGACCGGGCCCGGCAGGCTGGGGGCGACGGTCTGGCGGTCGAGGCCGACATTACCGACCGCGACGGGGCCGACAGGGTCGTGGCCGAGGTGCTCGACCGGTTCGGGAGGCTCGACATCCACGTCAACGCCGTCGGTGGAGGGGCCGGTGACGCCCTTTACCCGGCCGAGGACTATCCGGCCACGGCCTGGGACTGGATCACGAGACTGAACCTTCAGAGCACGGTCGTCGCCACCCAGGCTGCCGTGCGCGGCATGATCAAAGGGGGGCGCGGCGGCCGGGTCCTCAACATATCCTCGGTACGCGGCCAGCTCGGGATCAACGCCGGCTACGCCGCTTACGTGGCTGCCAAGGGCGCCATCAACGCGCTGACCCGGCAGTGGGCCGTCGAGTGGGCGAAGTACGACATCCGGGTCAACGCCATCGCACCGACCTTTGTGGACACTCCCCAGGTGGCGGCCCTGCTCAGTGACACGGCATTCAAGGCCGGGCTCGTGGCCCGGGTCCCGTTGGGACGCGTCGGCAAGACCGACGACCTGCTCGGCGCCGTGCTGTTGTTCTGCTCGGACGCGTCGTCCTTTATCACCGGCCAGGTCCTCACCATCGACGGCGGCCTGACGGCAACCCAGTAACCCAGCACCAGGAGGCACGGCTATGGAACAGGTAACGGCGAACGTGTTCACGGAGACCCGGCTGCGGGGGTGCAACCCTAGCTACGTGGTGACGACCGCCGGGGTGGTCATGATCGACACGCCCCAGCTGCCGACCAAGGCCGTGGCCATGCGCAAGCAGGCAGAAGGGCACGGCCCTATCCGTTTCCTGATCAATACCGAGCACCACGTCGACCACATCTTCGGCAACTACTACTTCAAGGGCGTCGGTGAGGTGGTGCAGCACCAGGGTGTCTTCGACAACTTCATGGTGGTGTTCCCCGACCTCGACCCGTTCGCTTATGCCGCCGAAGCCATCCCGACCGACGACCCCGACGGAGCGGCGATCTTCCCGGACCGGGACGAGTACTACGCCGACCCCAACAAGGGGACCGCCGTCTTCACGGGCGACCTCACCCTGCGCCTGGGCGGCCACACGTTCCACCTCCTCCATACTCCCGGCCACACTCCCGGGCAGGTCGCCGTGTACGTGCCGGAGGAGCGACTGGTCTTCACCGGCGACACCGTCTTTTCGGAGTGCCAGACGTGGCTCATGAGCTCCAACGTCAACCAGTGGGTCGGCGCCCTCGACCGGGTCCGTGACCTGGATGTCGACCGGGTGGTCCCCGGGCACGGCCCGGTCACCACGCTGAGGTACCTGGACACGCAAAAAGCGGTGCTCCTCGAGTGGGTGGCGGCGGTCGCCGCCGCCGTGGCCAAGGGGTGGTCGCGGGCCGAGACGATGAAGCGGGTCAGCTTCGCCGACCGCTACCCGGTGGACATCGGCCAGGGCTACATGATGGACCACATCCAGACGCTGAATGCCGCTTCCCTCTGGGACAAGTTCACCAACGAGCGCGCCACCGCCACGGCATCGAGCTCGGCGGCGGGGGGGCCGTGACCTTCGTCTACGACCTCGGCCACCGTCACGGCCTGCCGGCCGCCGACGTTAAGGCCCTGGTCGGCGGCAAGGCAGCCAACCTGGCGGTCATGGCCAACGAGCTTGGGTTGCCAGTGCCGCCGGGGTTCGTCATCACGACCGCGGCCTGCCGGACCTTCCTCGCCGGCGGCTGGCCCTCCGGGCTCGATGCCGAGATGGCGGCCCATATGCGCGCGGTCGAAGAGGCGGTGGGACGACGCTTCGGCGACCCGGCCAACCCGTTGCTCGTAAGCGTGCGTTCCGGAGCACCCGTTTCCATGCCCGGCATGATGGACACCATCCTCGACCTGGGGCTCAACGCGAAGACAGGCGCAGGTCTGGCCGCCGTGTCCGGGGACCCGGCCTTCGCCGAGGGTTGTTGGGAGCGCCTGGTACGCATGTTCACCGAGGTCGTCGGGGTAAGCGCGGTGCCCGATGACCCGTGGGAACAGCTCCGGGCGGCGGTCGAGTCCGTGTTCGGGTCGTGGAACAGCGACCGGGCCCGGGCCTATCGCCGGCACGAAGGGATCCCGGACGGCCTCGGCACGGCGGTGACCGTCCAAGCCATGGTGTACGGGGACCTCGGGCCCGGCTCCGGCACCGGGGTGGTGTTCACACGCAACCCGTCGACCGGGGAACCGACCCTCTACGGCGATCTCGTCTTCGGCGCTCAGGGCGAGGACGTGGTGGCCGGGACCCACCAGACCGAGGACGTCGCCGTGCTCGACCAGCGGCTGCCGGCGGCCGCTGGTGAGCTGCGGCGGGTCGCCCAGCTGCTCGAGCGCCATTTCGCCGACCTCTGTGAGATCGAGTTCACCATCGAGCGCGGGAAACTGTGGCTGCTCCAGGTCCGGCAGGGCAAGCGCACCCCCCAGGCGGCGCTGCGCATAGCCGTCGACATGGCCGAAACCGCCGACTTCCCTCTGTCCCAGGAGCAGGCTGTCCGCCGGGTCGCCCGGTACCTGCTCCACCCCCCCGTGGTGTGGACGGGGCAGGCCCCCGACCGAACGGCCTTGGCCAAAGGGCTACCGGCGTCGCCCGGCGTCGCCAGCGGCGAAGTCGTGACGTCCCCGCGGGCGGCGCAGTCCGTCGCTGACGCCGGTCGGCCGCTGATCCTGGTGCGGACCGAGACGTCCCCCGAGGACGTCCCCATCATGGCTCTGGCCGCGGGGGTCATTACGGCGAAGGGCGGCCTGGCCAGCCACGCCGCCGTGATCGCCCGGGACTGGGGGATCCCGGCCGTGGTAGGGGCGCCGGTCCGGGTGGAGGGCGGGAGAACCATAGTGGGCGGCATGAGCTTCGCCGATGGCGAGACCCTCACCATCGACGGCTCCACCGGCGAGATCTTCGCCGGGCGGGCCCCGGGCCGCTCAGCGGTCGTCCCCGAGGCCGCCACACTGCTCGCGTGGGCGAAGGACAGCGGGATCGACATCAGCCAACCCGGCCCGGGACCGTCTCCGTCGGCTCCGGCGCCGGCGGCGGCGGCGAGCGAGCCGGTCGCTGAGGACGTCCTACGCGTCCTCGCCATCAGGGAGGCCGCTTCACTCCCTGCTCTGGCAGCGGCCGTACAGTCGACGCCCGAGCAGGTGCGGGCAGTGGTCGAGCGGCTGTGTGAACAGGGCGTGACCAAACTGGCCGCGGACATGGCCCTGCTGACCGAAACCGGCAAAGCGAGGGGCCGGCAATTGCTGGCGGACGACCGGCAGCAGTGGGGGGCGGAAAACGCCGTCGCTGCCCTGGACGCTTTCGTGACGCTGGACGTCCGGGTAAAAGAGACGGTCACGGCGTGGCAGTTGCGGGACGCCGACGGCCAGGTGGTCCCCAACGACCATTCCGATGCGGCCTACGACGCATCCGTCCTTGACAGGCTGACCGACCTGCACGAGGAAGTCGTCGAATGGTTGGCCCCGACGGTGGCCGGCCTGGGCCGGCTCGCCACGTACGTCACGAGGCTCGGCCGTGCCCTGGACGAAGTCCGCCATGGCGACCAGCGCTTTGTCGCCTCGGCACGCGTCGACAGCTACCACACTGTCTGGTTCGAGTTGCACGAGGACTTGATCCGACTTTCAGACCGGACCCGGGAGGAGGAGGTGGCGGCCGGGCGAGCGTGAGCGAGGACCACCGGCACTTGGTCGTGCGCAGGGCCGGCGGATGTGAACGGATGTTTTGATCGATCCCTGCGGGCTCCGGTCCCAGACGAAAGGAGTGGGCACTATGCCGACGAAATTGCAGTTCTTTGTGAACGGTGACTGGCGTGACACCGAAAGCGGCCAGTACATGCCGGTGACCAACTCGAGTACCGGTGAGGTCATGGCGCTGGCGCCGAAGTGCACCGCCGATGAGGTGAACGCAGCCGTCGCCGCCGCCGCCGCCGCATACCCGGCCTGGCGGGACACGCCGCTGCCGGCGCGCGTGCAGGTGATGTTCCGGTTCAAGCACCTGGTCGAGCGTGAGCTCAACGAGCTGGCCGTCCTGGCGGCCAGCGAGATGGGCAAGAACCTGGCCGAAGCACGCGGCGACGTGCTCAAGGCGATCGAAGTCGTGGAGCTGGCGTGCGCCCTGCCCGTAACCATGCAGGGCGACGGCCTGATGAACGTATCGACCGGCTACGACACGGTCAGTTACCGGGAGCCGCTCGGCGTCTTCGCCGGGATAGTGCCGTTCAACTTCCCCGCCATGATCCCTATGGGCTGGATGGTCCCTCTGGCCGTAACGACCGGGAACACTTTCGTGCTCAAGGCGGCCAGCTGGTCCCCCCAGACGGCCCTGCGGATGACGGAGCTGCTGGCGGAGGCAGGTCTTCCCAAAGGCGTGTTGAACACCCTCACCTGCTCCCGGAACGAGGCCGAAATCCTATTGACGCACCCAGAAATCCGCGGCCTGTCTTTCGTCGGGTCCACGTCCACGGGCAAGCACGTCTATTCAGCGGCGGCGGCAGCCGGCAAGCGGGCACAGGCTCTGACCGAGGCCAAGAACCATGCACTTGTCCTTCGCGACGCCCCGGTCCGGCCCACTGCGGCCCGCATCGTCAACTCGGCGTTCGGCTGCGCCGGCCAGCGCTGCATGGCGTTGCCGGTCGTCTGTGTCGAGGAAGCGATCGCCGACGAGCTCGTAGCCGCCATCGTCGAGCTGGCCAAGGGCCTGAAGATCGGGCCGGCGTGGGAGCCCACCACCGACCTCGGGCCCCTGGTCACCGATGAGCACCGTGCTTACGTGACCGACTGGGTCGAGAAGGGTGTGGCCGAGGGGGCCAAACTGGTGCTGGACGGCCGCAATGCCGTGGTCCCGGGTTACGAGGGAGGGTTCTTCGTCGGGCCCACGGTGTTCGACCACGTGGCCCCGGACATGCGGGTGGGGATCGACGAGATTTTCGGGCCCGTGCTGTGCATAAAGAGGGTGAAGGATTTCGACGACGGCATGGCGCAGGTGAACGCGAGCGAGTTCGGCAACGGTGCGGCCATCTTCACCCTGAGCGGCTACTACTCGCGGGAGTTTGCCCGCAGGTCGGAAGCGGGGATGGTAGGGATCAACGTCGGCATCCCGGTGCCGATGTCCGCCTTCCCGTTCACCGGGCACAAAGCCAGCTTTTTCGGTGACCTGCATTGCATGGGACGCGACGGTGTCGCCTTCTACACCGAGACCAAAGCCGTGACCACGCACTGGTTCACGGCAGAGGAGATGAAGCAGTCCAAGGTCGGGACGTGGGAGGGCACGATGACCAGGGTGTGACCCGTCCAAGCCCGGAGCCAAGATGTCAAAGATCGGAGTACAGAGATAACTATGTCAACGACCGTCAAGTCGGCCTTCAAGAGCCCGCTGCACGAGATGACTCAGACAACACCCACGTGCCTGTGGAACGACTCGGCCTCCACCAGTGAGCTGACTTACTCAATCGACAACGGGGCGGTGGGGGCGACGTGCAACCCGGTCATCGTGCTCGGCGTCCTGCGCCAGGAGATGGACCGATGGGCACCGGTAATAAGCCGGCTGATCGCGGAGCACCCGACGGCGACCGAGGACCAGCTGGGCTGGATGGTGGTCGAGGAGGTGTCCAAGAGCGCGGCCGCCCTCCTGGAACCCATTTTCGACGCCCAGGCGGGAAAGAACGGCCGGCTCTCCATCCAGACTGACCCCCGTTTTTATCGCGACGCCGAGGCCATCGTCGAACAGGCGGTGCGGTTCAGCCGTCTGGCCCCGAACATGATCGTGAAGATACCGGTGACCTCCGCCGGGGTACCGGCCATCGAGGAAGCCACCTACCGTGGCGTCAGCATCAACGCCACGGTCAGCTTCACGCTCCCCCAGTGCGTGGCCGTGGCCGAGGCGGTGGAGCGAGGACTGCGGAGACGTGAGCGTGAGGGGAAAGAAACCGCTTCCATAAGCCCGGTGTGCACCATCATGGTGGGCAGGCTGGACGATTGGCTCAAAGTAGTAGCCGACAAGGCCAATATTACGGTCGATCCCGGTTACCTCGAGTGGGCGGGCGTAGCCGTGTTCAAGCAGACCTACTCCCTTTTCCGCCAGCGGGGTTACCGAATCCGCCTCCTTTCCGCCGCTTTTCGCAACCATATGCACTGGAGCGAACTGATCGGCGGAGATGTCATCGTCTCGCCTCCCTACTCCTGGCAGGTGCGTTTCAACGCCAGCGACATCGCCGTCGTGCCCCGGATCGACGGGCCCGTCGACCTCGGGACCGTCGAGTCGCTGAACCGGCACTTCGTCGATTTCCGCCGAGCCATCTCGGAGGACGGGCTTTCCGTCGCCGAGTTCGACAGCTTCGGGGCCACCCGGAGAACGCTCCGCCAGTTCCTCACCGCCACCGCCGACCTCAGTTCTTTGGTGAGGGACTTCCTGGCTCCTGAACCCCGGCCTGCTTGAGCCGGGGGCGGGCCTCTTGTTCCCGTCGCTCCCGGAGCGCCATCCATATCCGCTCGGCCGTCAACGGCAGGTCGCGGACCACGACGCCGGTCGCCTCGGTCACCGCTGAAGCGACAGCGGGCGCCGTCGCCAGCAGCCCGCCCTCGCCGGCGCCCTTGGAGCGGTACGGACCGGGCCCGTCCTCGTTCTCGATCATGAGCGACTGGAACTCCAGCGGGAGGTCCTTGACCGTGGGGACCCGGTAGTCCAGCGCGCCCAGGTTCCGGATCCGGCCCTGGTCATCGAGGACGACCTGTTCCATCAACGTATGGCCCAAGCCCATGACCGCGGCGCCCTCGTCCTGGATCTCGACATGGGCCGGGTTGAGCGCCCGGCCGACGTCCGAGACGGACACATGCCTGGTCAGGAGCAGTTCGCCCGTTTCTTCGTCGACCTCCACCTCGACGGCTGTGCAGTTGAACTCGTAGAACGCCGGGGGGCCCCCCAAGGGGTGCTGGGCCACACGCTCTCCTCGCCGGGAACCGACCCCTATGACCTCTCCTCCGACCGCTCCGAAGAGGTCGCGGAGGAACTCCTCGTAGCCCACGTCCCGGGACGGCAGGCATATCCGGCCCGCGCCCACGGTCACCTGTGGCTCCGGCACATCCAATAACTCCGCCGCCATCCTGCGCAGTTGGGCCTTGATGTCCAGGCAGGCATTGAGCACGGCCGTCCCCATGAACACCGTCGACCGGCTGGCCGAGGTCTGAAGGTCGAAGGGGACGGTCCCGGTATCGCCCATGACGATGGCCACCCGGTCGATCGGCACCCCCAGTTCCTCCCCCGCGACCTGGGCGAGCACGGTGCGCGCACCCTGCCCCATGTCCGACGTGCCGGCGAGGACGGTCACGCTGGCGTCCGCCAGTAGCCGCACTATGGCGTAGGAGGCCCCTGTCGTGGCCGACGCCTTGATGGCCACAGCGATCCCCCGGCCCCGGCGCCGCTCGAGGGGGCTGCCCCACCCGATCCACTCCGCCGCCCTTTTCACTGCCTGCGCCCAATCGCCGTCGGCCGGTTTGTCGCCCCGCACGACCTCTTCGCCTCTTTTGGCCAGGTTGCGGAGCCTTATGTCCAGCCGGTCGGTGCCCAGCCGGCGCGCCGCTTCGTCCATCTGGGACTCCATAGCCCAGGCCACCTGAGGAGTGCCGAAACCTCGGAACGCCGTCGCCGGCGTCGTGTGGGATAACAGCGCCCGCACCCGGGCCCGGGCGTGCGGCACGCGATAGGGGCCGCAGACCAGGTACCCCGACTTCGAGATGACGCGCGGGGCGATGTCGGCATAAGCGCCCAGCAGGGCGTTGCAGTCAATATCGTGGAAGCAGATGGCGCCGTCGACGGCGAAGCCCGACCGCACCCTGATCTCGAACGACGAGCGGCGGACGGCCTGGAACGTCTCCTCCAGGGTCAGTGCCAGCCGCACCGGGCGCCCCGTCCGCAGCGCCAGGAGGGCCAGCAGGGGCTCGAACTTGGCGTGCTGCTTGCCGCCGAAGGCGCCGCCCGGGTCGGGGGCGATGACCCGCACCCTGGCCAGGGGGAGGCCCACGACCTTGGCTACGACTTTCTGGAGCGCGAACGGGTGCTGGACCGAACTGAAGATGATGAGCCCATCGTTTTCCGGAGCGGCCAGGAAGGCGTGGGGCTCGATGGCGAAGTGGGTGACCATGGGGAACGTGTAGGTGTGCTCGACGACCAGGTCGGCGGCAGAGGCATCCACGTCGCCCCAGCCAAAGTGCCATTCGCGCAGGACGTTCGTGGCCGCCAACGGGTCCCCCGGCCGCAGCTGCGGATCCTGCACGAGCGGGGAGCCCGGGTCGAGGGCGTCGGCCACGGTCAGCACGGCGGGCAGAGGCTCGAACTCCACCCGGACCAGAGCGGCCGCTTCCTCGGCGGCGTCTTCGGTTTCGGCCGCCACGGCCGCCACCGGCTCGCCGTGGAACTTCGTTTCACCGATGGCCAGGAGGGGCCGGTCCTCCACCGTGGGCCCGTAGCGGGGGACGGGCTGCGGGAGGTCGGCGGCGGTCACAACGGCATGGACGCCCGCCACCTTGCCGGCGGCCTCCGTACCGAGCCGGATGACCCGGGCGCGGCCGCAGTCGACGGTGACGAGCTTGACGTAAAGCATCCTGTCCAGGCGGATGTCCGCGACGAAGCTTTGCTTTCCCGTCACGCGCTCGTAGCCACCGACCCGGCGCGCCGAAACCCCGACTTGCGGCTGGGCCACGGGGCCGTTCACCGGGCCGTTCACCGGGCCGGTCATCGGGCCGGTCATCGGGCCGGTCATCGGGGGCGGTTTTCGGCCGCCGCCAGCACGGCGCTCACGATGCGGCTGTACCCGCCACAGCGGCACAGGTTGCCGGCCAGCCCCTCCCGGACTTCGTCGGCGCTGGGCCGTGGGTTGTCGCGCAGCAGGGCTTCGGCCGCCATCACCATCCCCGGGATGCAAAAGCCGCACTGGACGGAGCCCTCGGCGAGAAAAGCGTCCTGTAGTGGGCTGAGCTGGCCATCCTCCCTGGCCAGTCCCTCGATCGTGACGATGTTGCTCCCGTCGGCCTCGACGGCGAAAACCAGGCAGGCATTGACGGCCCTGCCATCCATCAGCACGGTGCAGGCCCCGCACTCGCCCACGGCGCAGCACTCCTTGGTGCCGGTGAGCTCGAGCTGCCGGCGGAGGACCTCGAGCAGGGTGTGGTGCACTTCCACTACCGCCCGCCTGCCTTCGCCGTTGACGGTGAGGTCTATCGGTACCCCCGGCGGCATCACGTCACCGCCACGAGCGTCGGTCGATGGCGGCGGCCAGAACCCGCCGGCTCAGCACCGGGAGCATGGCCTGGCGGTACTCGCGGCTGGCACGCACATCCGATATGGGGCTGGCCTGCCCGACGAGCTGCTCGAGGGCGCGCTCGCGCACCTTGTTCTCGGCGGCCGGGTCGGCGAGTACGCCGGTGCGGTCGGCCACCAACAACGGACGGGGGCCGACGGCGCCGAAGCCGAACCGCGAGGTCCCTCTAGAGTCGACCCCACAACACACGCTGACCCCCGCCAGGTCAACGCCCCGGCGCCGCGTGAACCGCCCGAAGGCAGCCCCGAACGGTGGGCCCGGCTTCGGCAATTCGATCGCCCTGACCAGCTCCCCTGGTTGGAGCACCGTTTGCCCGGGGCCGAGGAAGAAGTCGTCCAGCAGCACCCGCCTCACGCCTCCGGCCCTGGCCAGGACCACCTCGGCTTGGTAGACGAGCAGGGCAGGGGCTGTGTCCGCCGCCGGCGAGGCGTTACATATATTGCCGGCCAGAGTGGCGCGGTTGCGGATTTGAACCGAGCCCACCGTTCGGGCCGCCTCCACCAGGGCGGGAAAGCTGTGCCTGACGGTCGCGTCCTCGATGACGTCCGCCAGCACGGTTGTCGCGCTTATCGTCACCTTGCCGGCCTCGTCCTCGATGCGCGGCCGGAGCTCGCCCGCGTGCTTGATGTCGATCACGACCCGGGGCCTGAACTTCCCGTTGCGCAGTCCCACCATCAAGTCGGTACCCCCGGCCAGGATCCGCGCCTCGCCGCCATGAGCAGCGAGGAGCTCCAGGACCTCCGCCTCGCTCTCAGGTCGCGCGTACGCGAATGCCTGCATCAGATGGCTGCGTCCACCTGGTCCATGAGGACCTGGGGGTTGGCGGCCCGGACGAAGAAGAACGGCCGCTCGCAGAACCTGCTCACGAACGACGCCCGGGCGGCGCGGAGGGCTTCGGTGTCCACGACGGGCATAGGCCATCCGGGGGCGAGCAATTCGTTGAGCAGGAAATAATTTTGCAGCGAGTAGTAACTCTGGTACTGGCGTTCGAACGGGATCATCTCGGCGGTGCTCGGCTCGAAGTTGCCGTCGATCGCCGGTACCACCACTACGTCGACATTGCTCGGCTCGTTGTGGGCCCGCCAGGTGGGCATGTCCCCGAAGAACAATTCCACGGCCCGGTGTGGGGACGCCTTGTCGACGCGCTCGGTGCCTTCGGCGCGCTTCTTGATGAACACGTCCTTCGAGCCCATGACGGCCCGGCCGCTGTCGTCGACGACCGTCGTCTCGGTCGACACGAGCAGGCCGCCACGGCGGCAGGCCTCGATCTGGGCCATGCTCTTGCCGTGGTTGGACTCGCCGCCGAGGAACATGATGGTGCGGTCACGGTAACGGACCGCCGAAGCATGCATCGGGTGCAGGCCATAGGCCTCCATCCGCAGCGCGAGCATGGTTACGGCGGCCTTCTGGAGCGGCCCGGCCGGCCACAGCCCGGAATAGGTCATGGTGTGACCGTCGTAGCGGACAAACTTGGGCCCGTCCCTGTCCCACACGATGTCCGGGGCGGGTAGCGTCACCTGGGCCTCGAGGTGGACGTCCGCCAGCCGGTAGTTCAGGAAGATCACGTCCTCCAGGAAGTGGGCGAGCGGGCCCGAACCGTACACATCGACCCGCAGGCGCGCCGGACCGGCCGAAAATTCCTCTGAGCATTGCAGCGCATGGCTCATTCGTGCTTCCTCCTTTTTCTCGCCACAGGTTCGTCGCCGGCCTCGGGCGGCGGGTCGGTCCACCGGCTGGCCAGATTGGAGCCGGCCTCGGCGAAATGGTGCCGGACGGCGCGAACGAGCGCTCTCGAGTCCCGGCTTTTGAGGGCGTCGAGCATCGGGCCGTGCAGGTCCGCCGTCCAGTGAGGGTCGGCGCCGGGGGCGACCAGGGTGATGTACGTGCGCGAGAAGGGCTCGAGAGAGCGCCAGACCCGCACGAGCGTCCCGTTGCCGGCGAGCTCGATCAGCCGGCCGTGAAAGCTGGCGTCGGCGGCTGCCACCGCGTGACCGTCGCCCTTGCGGGCGGCCTCTTGCATCTTGTTCCCGTACTCCAATAGCTCGCCGAGCTCATCGTCGGTCATGCGCTTCATGGCCAGGCGGGCGCCGAGCGCCTCGACCTCCGAACGCACGACGTACGCCTCGATCAGTTCGTCCCGGGTCGGCCAGCGGACCCGGGCGCCCCGGAACGGCGTTATCTCCACTACCCCGAGGGCCTGAAGACCGCGCAGCGCCTCGCGCACCGGCGCCTGGCTGATGTCGAACTCGCGGGCCAGCCGGGTCTCCATGATCCGGGACCCGGCTGGATAGGAACCGTCCATGATGCCCTGCAGGACCCCGTCCTTGATGGCGTCGGCGAGGACGTTGCGCCGCAGCTCCTCACGGTCAGGCATGGTGGCTCCCGTCCAGGATCTCGACTACGCCGGTGGAGCCGTTGACCCGCACCCGGTCCCCGGTATTGATCCTCTGGGTCGCCACCGAGGTGCCGACGACGGCGGGGATCACGAACTCGCGGGCCAGCACGGCCGGGTGGGAAGTGGTGCCGCCCGTGTCCGTTACCAAGCCGGCGATCCGGGTGAAAAGGACCACCCACGCAGGATTGGTCATCTGGCACACGAGGATGTCGCCCTGGGCCACCTCGTCGAAATCTTCGACCGTCCGCACCACCCGGGCCACGCCCTCGACGACCCCGGGCGAGGCGGCGATCCCGGTGAGCTGTGCCGGGACCGTGGAAAGGGACCGGTAGAAACGGTCGGGGTAACCCCAGTTCACGAGGTACGGGAAGGCCAGCTGTGAGGGCGTCACCGTCCCGATCCAATCGGGCGGGTGGAGGAGGTACGACGCGGCGCGCTCTTCCCGGCGCCGGGAAACGGTCCCGCGGGCATCGATCGCGGCCGGATCGCCGAGGACGACCCGAAGCTCGTTGTACCTGAGCATCATGATGTTGTCCGGCTGCTCCAGCACGCCGCTGTCCACGAGACGAGCGCCTATGGCCACCAGGACCAGCCGTAGCCGGGCGTTGGCTCCCTGGTCGATATAAAAGTGGTGGTCGGGCGTGAGGGGCGCCAACCTGAGGTTGACCGCATTGGTGGCGGCCAGTTCGTCCCGGGCTTCACCCGCCAGGCCGTCCAGCAACCCGTCTGAAGCCTTCTCGAGATCGGCTTTGACCGCGGCCAGCGCCGTCGGGTAGTCGTAGTCGGTTTGCAGATAATTGCGCACGAGGTCGATCACGGGCTCGGCGTGCTCGCGTAAAGTCGGGAAGACGAACTCATGGCTCCAGACCGCGTGCCAGCCGTACTCCCGCTGGTAGGGCTGCACTCTCTCCGTTAGGAACTTCCGGCCGCGGGCACAGTCCCCCAGCCCCGTCAGGATGGCCGGAGGCGTGCCCAACCCGAAGGCCGCCTTCAGCTCCGGATCCGAGCCCACTTCCTCCTTCATTTTCCACAGCGCCTCGATCGAGTCCCAGTTGCGATCGGCGGCCGAGTTCTGCAGACGGCCCAGCAGCTGTTCGTCGATCCCGCCTCGCCACTTCTGCATGGCCGCACGAAGGTTGAGCGTGGACGACAGCTGGGCGAAATTGAGCATCCAGTGGATCTTCCAGTGGCGGTCATGGATATCAATGGCGTCTTCGAGCAGGCAGGCCAGTTCCATCACGCTGAGGTGGTCGGGCTCGGCGATGATGCGGTCCAGGTAGGCGAAGTTGCGCTCCATTTCCGGCCTTAGCCGCTCCGCCCACCAGTCCGCGAAATGCTGGCCGTAAACGGGCAGGACCGCATCGAGATAGGCGCCGATCTTGTCGCTGTAACCGGGGAGGAAGGGCACGCGGGCACCGTAACGGGCACCGTACTCGGACGAGTCAACTTTGAACGACGGGTCAGCCGGGACGGCGGCCGTGTAAAGGTAGCCGTTGACGTTTTTGGCCAGCCAATCAACGGCAAAGGGCGTGCCGAACCGGCGGAACATGTGGTCGCAGGTCAGCCACCAACCCCCGATGTCGAAGAACATGGGGCTCAGAGGGTGCGGGCAATGAAGGTCGTCATAGACCCAGAAGAGCTCCTTCTCATTTTCCGACTCCCAAACGACGGGAAATGAGCCGTCGCCGAGGAACTGCCCGAGCACTTCCTCCTTCGAGGCCACTCCTACCACCTCCGAACGCTGACATCCTGCCCGGTGGGCCGGGACGGCGTCCACGCCGATTCGTATCGATAATCGATTATTTCCTTCAACCTAGGAGGTCGTGCCGTTCGTGTCAAGTCCCCCACCTCCAGGCGAGGTCGGGCCCGCAACAGGCACAATCGGTGCCCCGACGAGGGGGGGCGCGGCCGGCGAGGGCGCAGCCGGCGAGGGCGCAGCGGGGCCGAGTTGTTCGACGCCCAGGTACCTGTGCTGCGTCGCCTCGTCGGCGGCCAGAGCGGCGGCCGTTGTCTGTAGGGCGACCTCACCCGCGACCATGATGACGATCCGGTCGGCCAGGGCGGCGGCGACGCCGATGTTCTGCTCGACCAGCAGCAGCGACATGCCCTCGGAGGCTAGGGCACGGCAGGTGCCGACCAGCTCGTCCACCACGTTGGGAGCCAGGCCCTCGGAGGGTTCGTCCATTACCAGGAGGGTTGGGTTGGTGAGCAGCGCCCGGCCGATGGTCAGCATCTGTTGCTCGCCCCCCGAGAGCTGCGCACCGCCCACCTTCTTGCGCGCCGCCAGCTGGGGGAACAGGTCATAGACGGCGTCGACCGTCCATCGTCCGCGCTTGGATAGGCGCCCCCCGATCATGCGCAGATGTTCGTCTGTGGTGAGCGAAGGGAACAGCCGCCTGCCCTGGGGCACGTAACCGATCCCGGCACGGCAGACCGCGTAAGAGGGCTTGCCGACCAGCTCTCGGCCGGCAAAGCGCACCGACCCGGCCGTCCGGGGAGGGGTGACGCCCATGACCGCCTTACAGAGGGTTGTCTTGCCCATGCCGTTGCGGCCGATCACCGCCGTGACCCCGGCACCGGCCGAGTAGCTGAGACCATGGAGCACCTGAGCGCTCCCGTAGTACGCCCTCAGGTCGCGGATATCCAGAAGCAGCTCAGATGGCATATGAGCGCCCCAGGTAGATGTCGCGTACGAGCTTGTCCTCTCGGATTTCGGCCGGCGGGCCCTCGACGACCACGGCTCCGCGGTGCATCACGGTGACTCTCTCGGCCACGGTCAGGGCGACGTCCATGTCGTGCTCGACCATGACCAGCGTTATGGCCCGGTCGAGCGAGAGCAACAGCTGGGTCAGGCGCTGGCGCTCGACGCTCGACAGTCCGGCGGCCGGCTCGTCGAGCAGGAGCAAACGCGGTTCGCCCGCCAAGGTGACGCCGAGCTCCAGTTGTCGTTGCTCTCCATAAGAGAGCTCGCCGGCCAGCGTCTTCAGCCGGTCCTCCAAGCCGACGCGCCCGCCGGCGCGACGCCCGCGCTCGCGCACCTCCCGGTCGCGGCGCGCCCGGGCTATCCGCAGGTGCCCCCCCTGGGCCCCCAGCGCGCCGAGGTAAAGATTGTCGTCGACGGACAAGCCCCGCAGCACCCGCGAGGTTTGGAACGTACGGGCCATGCCCAGGTGGGCGCGCCGCCGTACCGGCATGAGCGTCACATCCCGGCCGAACAGCTCCACCGTCCCCGAGGTCGGGCGTTCGATACCGCAGATCAGGTTGAAGAGGGTCGTCTTGCCGGCACCGTTCGGCCCGAGCACAACTCGACGCTCGCCCGGGGAGACCTCGAGGTCCACCCCGCGCACGGCGTCGACCCCGCCGAACCGCTTCGAGAGCCCGCTTGCACGGGCGCAGGCATCGGTCACGTAACCGTCAGCCCCCCTCGCTCGGCTCGGCCGCCACAGGTTCGGGTACCCGTCGGGCCCCCGTCAGCCGGGGGATGCGGCTGAACAACGTGCCTACACCTACAAGGCCGTCGGGGAAGAAAACCAGGATGGCGAGGAGGATGGCGCCGATCAAGGTCTCGAAACGGTCGGTATAGCCGGGCGCGTAGGTGCTGATGACGGTGAACACGAAGGCGCCGGCCCAGGCCCCTTCGAGCATACCGAGGCCACCGATCACGGCCGCGGCGAGCACGCCGATCGTCACGGTCAGGGAGAGCGAGTCAGCCGACATGCGGGTGTCGTTCCAGGCCGACAGCACACCGGCGGCGCCGGCCATCGTCGACCCCACCACGAAGGCGGACGTACGGTGGAGGCGCACGTTGTACCCCAGAGCGGTCATACGCGCCGGGTCATCACGTACCCCCTGGAGCGCCAGGCCGAAGGCCGTCCGCGCCAGGTACCGGACGGAGACGCATACGAGCACGCACACCACCAGGGCGAAGTAGTAGCTCCGGGTGGGGTGCAGCACGGGGTCGCCCAGCACCTTCGGTTGGACGATGCTGTTGATCCCTTCGTGCGCCCCGAACTGCGGGACGGCACCGAAGAAGTAGTACACGATCTCGGCGAACGCCAGCGTGACCATGAGGAAGTAGATCCCCTCGCTACCGCTGGCCACCATCCCGAAGACCAGTCCGACGGCGGCGGTGATGCCGATGGCGGCCAGCGCCGCCAGCCAGCCGTTCCAGCCGAACCCGACCATGAGCTTGGCGGCCACCAGGCCGGCCACGCCGAACAGCCCGGTCTGGGCCAGCGAGAGCATCCCCCCGTAACGGGACAGGAACGTGATGCTCGCCGCGCTCAAACCCCACCACAGCGTCGTAACGGCCACGGCGCTGGTGAAGTAGGTGGAGGTGAGGACCGGGACCAGGAAGATCACGAGCAGCAGGGCCCCCAGCCCCAGGCGCGGCACCGAGGACCATGTCCTGCTCGTGGGGGCCCGGCTCGTTGGGGCCTTGCCCATCAGGGCTCTGATCATCGCGCCTTGCCGAAGAAACCGGTGGGCCGGACGGTGAGGACCACGACGAGCAGGACGAAGGTGACGAGGATCGAGTAATTCGTGTAGCTGGCGGGCAAGTACACGCTGGAGAGCTGCTCGACCAGTCCCAACAGGAGCGCTCCCAGGACGGCGCCGCCGAGACTGCCCATGCCGCCGATGATCACGACTATGAGCGAGCTGACCAGGAAGATCTGGTCCTGGCCCGGAGCGATCTCCAACATTGTCGCTCCGAACACCCCGCCCAGGCCGGCCAGCCCCGACCCGATGAGGAAGGCGGCGGCGAACACCAACTGCACGTTGACCCCCAGTGCCGAAGCCATGGCGCGGTCGTCGACACCGGCGCGGACGATCATCCCGAAGCGGGTCCGCTTGATGCCCGCCGCGAGTAAGGCCCAGACCACAAGGGCTACGCCGATGACACAGACGCGGAACAGAGGGTATTGAAGGCCGTACACCCCGAGGCCGATGGAGCCGGCCAGCCGGCCGGGGGCGCCGAGCGTTTCGGCGACGGCACCGAAGTGCGAGAGCATCTGGTCGGCAAGTATGACCGAGATAGCGACGGTGATCAGCGCCTGGCGGGTGTCCTGGCCGAAGTTCCAGCGCAGGAACAGCTGCTCCATCACCAGCCCGACGGCGGCGACCACGATCACGGCCAGCGCGGCGGCGGCCCACCAATTGGTCCCGTCGGCAACGAGCTGCCACGCGATGTAACCCCCCAGGAGGTACAGAGCACCATGGGCCATGTTCACGACTCTCATTAGGCCGAAAATGAGGGTGAAACCGCTGGCGGTGACGAAGTACAGGCCCGCCAGGCTCACCCCGTTGAGGGTGGTGAGCAGCAGGATCGGCACATTCCCGGAATCGCCGAAGCCAGCCTCGAAGGCTTTGTAAAGCACCCAGGCCACGGCGAATACGAGCACTCCGAACCCGACGATGGCGTTGCCCCTGCGGCGCACAAAGGCGGCCGCCGGCCCCGAGGACATGGACGGAAGGTTACGCCCTGGGTGTTGGCGCCGAAGGGCCGCGGTCCCGGGGACGATCGGGACCTCGGTCTCGCCGAGCGTGCTCGTCGGTCGGCTCAAGCCCCTTACCCCTTTCAGGACCTGGCCGGTGCGGCTTGACGGCGTGCCCGTCGGCTCCTAAGCTGTGGCCCTGCTACATTCGATAATCGATTATCGAGTGCTTGTCAAGTGGCGAGAGCCAAGTACGTCACGACTGGGGGTATTGGAGACCAAGGCCCGACGGGCCCGCCGATCGCCGAGGCGACGACGTGGCCGGAGCCGGGGGCAGCGCGCCCCGCTCGTCCGTGCCCACGGCCAGAGTGTTCCAACCGAAAGGAGTAACTGGTATGAAGGACAAAACCGGGCAACGCCGCACACCATGGAGGAAAGCGACCACAGCTGCGCTCGTCGCCGGGGTCGTGGTCACCGGTCTGCCGGCCATGACCGGCTCGGCCGCGACCGTGAAGTCCCCGATCAAAATCGGCATCCTGACAACGTGCGGTGGCCCATTTGCCACCTTCGAGTCAGAATCGTTCTCGGGCGCCAAGTACGCTCTCGTCCACCTGGCCGGCGGGACGTCGGAGGGTCAGGCCTCCGAGGCGGGCGTCAGTGGCTCCACTGTCGCCGGTTACCCCATCAAGATCTACTTCGGCTGCACGGATGCCACGCCCGACGTGGCCGTGGCCCAGGCCCGGCGGCTCGTGGAGAGCGACGGTGTCCAGATCGTGCTCGGGCCGCTCTCGGGTGACGAAGGGGTGGCGGTCGCCAGCTACGCGAAGACCGAACCCGGAGTGACCTTCGTCAATGGCACCTCGGGCGCTCAGGCGACAACATTAACGGTCAAAGCACCTAACTTCTTCCGGTTTGGGGGTGACGGCGCCCAGTGGATGGCCGGGCTCGGCACCTACGCCTACAAGACCTTGCACTGGAAGAAGGTGGCCATCCTCGGCGAGGACTACTCGTACCCGTACACGCAGGCAGCCGGCTTCATCGCCGAGTTCTGCTCGCTCGGTGGCCAGGTCACCAGCCGGACCTGGGTGGCGCTCGGGACGACTGACTGGTCGTCCTACGTCGACGCCCTGCCCCGCAGTGTCGACGGCATACTGCTGCTGACGGGGGGAACGGACACCATTGCTGCCGAGAAGGACTACATGGCGATCGGGGGCAACCCGGGTACCCACATGCTCGGAGGCTCGTCGGTGATGGACCCGACCTCGTTCACCGTCGGCAACTCGCTGGTGGGCATGGTCGGCGGTTCGCCGGTCCCGCTCGGCAGCACCACGCCGGCATGGGCCAACTGGGTCAGCGGGTTTTCGAAGGTGTACCCGACGGCACCGGTGAACAGCCTTTTCACCGGGCTCTATTACGACGGCATGCAGACGATCATCCAGGGGCTCACGAAGGTGGACGGCAACCTTTCGGCCGGCGAGGCCGCTTTCAAGGCCGCGCTTACCAACCTGAACCCGACCTTCCCCAACGGCAAGGTCACTCTCGACGCCAACCGCAACTCGGTCCAGCCCGCCTACGTGGTCCAGATCGCCAAGGGAGCGAGCGGCCTCCAGTTCAAGGTGCTGCAAACGATCCCCAACGTCAGCGAGACCTTCGGCGGACTGTTCGGCCCGAAGTCACCCGCTCCGAGCCGCACCGAACCGGCCTGCACCAAGGGCACCCCGCCGCCGTGGGCACGATAACCCGCATGGCGAACGGGTAGCAGAAGCACCCGCTCCCGGTCACCCCGACGGGGTGGCTGGGAGCGAGCCGCTCCGGGTGAGAAATACATGTCAGGAAAGACTGTTGTCCTCGTGGGAGCCCTCGACACCAAGGGCCAGGAGCTCCAGTTCATCAAGGATCTGATCGCCGGCCGCGGCCTGAACGTCGTCGTCGTCGATTTCGGCGTGCTCGGCGAAGCGGCATTCGTCCCCGAGATCAGCCGGGCGGACATAGTAGGAGCCGCGGCCGGGGATCTCTCCCGCCTGCGCTCGGGCCGCCACAAGGACGAGGCCATGAGGACGATGGCCGATGGCCTCGAGATCGTGGTACGACGGCTCTTCGACGAAGGTCGCCTCCATGGGATCCTGAGCATCGGCGGGACCGGCGCCACATCGCTAGCCACCAGGGCGATGAGGGCCCTCCCCGTGGGTGTGCCCAAGCTCATGGTCTCCACCGTGGGCGGGGGGGACGTGAGAGCTTATGCGGGCACCAAGGACATCACCTTCATGCCCTCCATCGTGGACGTAGCCGGTTTCAATCCCATAAGCCGGCGCATTTACACCAACGCCGCGGGAGCGATCGCGGGCATGGTCGAGGCCATCGGCCCCGGGGGGGACGAGGAGCGCAAACCGCTGATCGGTATGTCGATGTTCGGCAACACCACCCCGACGGTCGACCGGGCCCGGGCCCGTTTGGAACAACGCGGTTATGAAGTCATGGTTTTCCACGCCACCGGCACCGGCGGCAGGACGATGGAAGACTTGGTGGCGGCCGGTTACTTCCAGGGGCTCCTGGACCTTACGACCACCGAATTGGCCGACGAAGTCTGTGGCGGGCTGATGAGCGCCGGGCCCCGGCGGGGGCAGGCGGCACCGCGGGCCGGCATCCCGGTCGTCTTTGCCCCTGGATGTGTGGACATGGCGAATTTCGGAAGTCGCCCGACCGTGCCGGAGCGCTATCGGGACCGCACCCTTTACGAGTGGAACCCAGACGTCACGCTCCTGCGGACGAACCCCGAGGAGAACGCCCGGATCGGCCGCATGCTGGCCGAAGCGGCCAACCTTGCCACCGGGCCGGCGGCGGTTTTCCTGCCCCGCAAGGGCGTGTCCCAGCTCGATTCCCCCGGAGGCGCCTTCTGGTGGCCGGCCGCCGACGATGCGTGCTACGAGGCCGTCCGGTGCCACCTCCACCCGTCAGTCCGGCTGGACGAGGTGGACTGCAACATCAACGACGAAGAGCTCGCCGACCGGGCGGCTGACACGCTTGCCGCCATGATCGAAGGCGCCATGGCCGGGGGCACTGCCCCAAGAGCTCCAAGACCGTGACCGACAAAAGGAGTTGAGGACCGTGGGCTACACCCGCCAGGAAATCATGCGGAGACTACGGGCGCAGGTCCGTGCCGGCCGGCCCATCGTCGGCTGCGGAGCCGGGACGGGGATTTCGGCCAAGTTCGCCGAGGCCGGCGGGGCTGACCTGATCATCATCTACAACTCGGGGCGCTACCGGATGGCAGGGCGGTGCTCTCTCGCCGGTCTCCTCGCTTACGGGGACGCCAACGGCATCGTCGAGGAGATGGCGGCCGAAGTCCTCCCCGTGGTCCGCGACGTTCCCGTGCTGGCGGGGGTAAACGGCACTGACCCGTTCCGGCTGATGCCGGTGTTCCTACGGCACCTGAAAGAGATCGGTTTCTCCGGGGTCCAGAACTTCCCCACGGTCGGGCTGATCGATGGCACTTTCCGGGCGAACCTCGAAGCGAACGACCTGGGGTACGACAAAGAGATCGAGCTCGTCCGCACCGCCCATGAACTTGACATGTTCAGCGCCCCGTACGTGTTCGACGGCGCCCAGGCGGCGGCGATGGCGGCAGCGGGGGCCGACATCCTGGTCGCCCACGTCGGGCTGACCAAGACCGGTTCGCCCGGGGCGCACCACCTCGGCCTAGAAGAAGCCGTTGAGCGCGTGCTCGCCATTGCCGATGCCGGCCGGCGGGTGCGTTCGGACATCCCGGTCATCTTCCACGGTGGTCCCTTCGACGAACCGGAGGCCGTTGGCGCGGGACTGGCCCAGCTGCCCGGCATATCCGGGTTTTTCGGCGCCTCCAGCATCGAGCGGTTGCCCACCGAGCGCGCCATCAGGGCCCAGGTGGAGAGCTTCAAAGGGCTCTCAGTGGTCCCGGCCGGGGCGGCCGCCACCGGGAGCTGACGCTAAGGGCGCGGGGGCGGGCCCGTTACCCCGTGCCGCCGTCCTGTCACGCCCGTGACCACATCTCGTATGGGGTTGGCCCGGGCCGGAAGCCGAGGGCGGCGACCATGGCCGCCGTACTCGAGAACTCCCATGCCAGGCGGTCCGGGTCGTGGGCGTCGCTGCCGAAAGTCACTGCGTGCCCGCCGGCGTCGTGCCACCAGGCCACGACCTGGGGGGCCAGAGGCAGGCGGGTGTTGACCTCCAGTACCCGCCCCGAAGCGGCCAGGGCCCCGAGGACGCCGCGGTACTCCTCCTCTACCAGTTCCGGGCGGAACGGGCCGGCCGACGCCGGCCAGGAGCGCACCGGGAAGTCGATATGGGCGAGCACCGAGAAGGGCTGATCGCCCTGCACCATGGTGAGCACTTCCCCGAGGTAGGCGCGCACTACCTCGAGAGCCGCCCGTTGCCCGTAAATGCCTCCGACCTCGACCCGGGCTGGACGAGGAGAGCCAGGCGTGCGGCCGTGAGCCTGCGGGCCCGGGTAGTCCAGGGCGTGGACAGCCCCCAGGACGAGATCGAAATCTCCCGCGGAGACGAGGTCACGGGTGGCGTCAGGGTGAAGGTGGGGCTCGCTCATCTCGACGCCCGAGAGGATGCGGACGTCAGGGAACCGGTGACGGCAACGTTGCAGGCACTCCAAGTAGCCGGCGATGTCCAGGGGCTCGGCGAAAAGGACGCCGTCGCGGACCTCGCCCCGAAAGCCGGGCGGCGCCACGCCGTCAAGGAGGGCCCAGGGCGTCAAATGGACGTGCTCCGTGAAGGCCAGCGACTTCAACCCGAGCCGCACAGCCCGGGCACAGGTCCGTTCCATGTCGCCCAGAGGCGCGTCGAAGGACCATTGGCTGTGGACGTGCCCGTCCTGGGGGGGCGGGAGCCCCGAAGAGGCTGCCTCGTGGTCCGGTCCCCGAGCGGCTTGAGGAAGCACGGCGCCACCTTACGGGGTAGCTCGGGCTCATCCTCCCCCGCGCCCGGCTCGTCCTCTCCCGGCCCGGGTCAGAGGGAGGCGGCGACGGCCCCGGAGCTCCGCCCGGAGCGGGCAACGCCGGAACGGGCTAAAAGCGCCCCGACACCCACCGCGGCCGCCGCGACCAGGGCACCGGCGACGAGCCACCGTTCGGCCGGCCGCTTGGTCCGGTCGACCATTCGCTCGCTCAGCGCCGTCAGGGTTTCCCCGATCAGCTCGTGAGAGGCGAACAGCACGGGCTCGTCCCTCAGGCTGCGCAACACCCGCAGCAACCGTCGGTAGCCCGCCAGTTCGGCTTGGCAGGCCAGGCAGGACTGGAGATGGTCGGCCATGGCCCGGCTCGGCCGCCTGCTCCCGTCCACCACCAGCGGAAGTTCGGCGGACACGGCTTCACAGCTGACCAGGGCCCGCAGGTGCCTGGTCGACCGGCGGGGAAGTTCAGCTGGCCACGGCATCGTCATCCATATCAACAACCGGGCCGGCGGCGCCCCGGGTTCCATGGTCTTGCTTGACGGCGTCTTGCTTGCCCCTCTGGCCGAGGCGCTTGCGCCTGCGCAGGTCCGGCCGGTCCAGGCCGTGGAGGTGGCACCCAGCGTCCTCGCGCAGCAGCTTGCGGGCCCTTTGCAGGCGGACCTTGGCGGCTGCCTCCGAAATCCCGAGCTCGGCCGCTATCGACTTGTGGGACAGGTCGTAGACGTCCCGCAGCACGACGACCTGGCGGAGCCTCCAGGGCAGTTCCAGGAGGGCCCGGGCCAGCAAGGTGCGCTCGTCGCCCGCCGACGCACACGCTTCCGGGTCGTGCTCCGCACGACCATCTCGCACCCTGGCTTCGTCGATCTTGTCCAGGTCGAGCTGGTCGTGCCGGCTACGCCAGCAACGGTTCAGGTGGTTGCTGGCGCAGTTGGCCGTCACCCGGTAAAGCCAGGTCGAGAAGCGAGCCTCCCCCCGGAAGCGGGGCAAGCCTCGAAAGGCGCGCAGGTAGGTCTCCTGGGTAACGTCAAGGGCGTCCTCCTCGTTGCCCGTGAGACGGAACGCCAGGGTATAGGTGCTGGTCCAGGTCATGCGGACCAGGTCCTCGGGGGCGTTGGCATCTCCACGCCTGGCCGCGTCGACCAGGAGCTTCAGGGCCGCCTCATCAGGGCCGCCACGAGCCAACGGCCTTACCTGGTCTCCTTGTGCACCGTGTGCTGCCGGTCCCAGCGGCAGTATTTCCGCATCTCGATGCGGTCGCGGTCGTTTTGCTTGTTCTTGGTCGTGATGTAGTTGCGGCGCTTGCAGACATCGCACGCCAGCGTCACCTTGACCCGTTTTTCGTTCCTAGCCATCCTGCGCTGCTCCCTCCTCCCGGCTGCTCGAGCGGGCTCTCACGCACCAAACTACAGCCTTCGTGGGCCCGGCCACGGTAGCGGGCCTTTGGTTGTCCCTGGTCCGGTAGCGGCGGTCGGACTCGAACCGACGACAACTCGATTATGAGCCGAGTGCTCTGCCAACTGAGCTACGCCGCCCTGCGGCAACCGAGTGTAATGGACACCGGCAGAAACGCGGCCTGAGTTCGGGTACTGACGAAGTGGGGCACCAGGAACCTGACAAAAAGGGACGTTCGGCACTAAGAACCCCACCCTCCCTGGGCGCTATGATCCAGGTGGTTCTATAGAGAAGGTCGAAATGGTCGTTACCAGCCAAGTGGCGGCCGCCGCGACCCGAAGGCCTCGAAGGGGGATGATGTGCCCGAACCCTCGGCTCCCGTCGCAGACCAGGTCCTTGACTGTAGGGGCCTGGCCTGCCCGCTGCCGGTCGTGAAGACCGCGCAGGCCATCAAGAACCTTGCCCTGGGCCAGGTTCTCGAACTGCTCGCCACCGACCCGGGCGTCGAGCCCGACATGCGGGCGTGGAGCAGCCGCACCCACAACGAACTGCTCGGCATCAGCAAGCAGGATGACGTCTTCCACATCCTCATTCGCCGGGCCAACTGACGGGGCCGGCTATGTGGGCCGCCGGCTCCGAGACCAAAGTCCTCTATGTGCAGACGCATGGGGTAGCCGACCCGGGGCGCAGCGCCACACCGTTCTTCCTGGCCGCATCGGCGGCGGCGATGGAGTTCGAGGTCATGATCTACTTCACCATGTACGGGCCCACCCTGCTGCGCAAGAACGTCGTGGACCATATCGGGCCGAAGGGGGACCAGGGCCAGCCGCTGCGCTACTTCATCGAGCAGGCCACCGGGCTCGGTGTGCGGTTACTGGTGTGCCAGCCGTCGCTCGAGCTCAACGACCTGCACCTGGACGACCTGATCGACGGGGTCGAGATGATAGGAGGTGCAGCCTTCAACGACCTCGCGGTCTCCGCCGACGCCGTGATCAGTTTCTAGGCACAACGATGACCGGCACAGACGCCCACTACAAAGCCCCAGAGGTGGCCGGCTACGCCGACGTGCCCCATGAGGCGAAGCTGGCGCTGTTCGAGCAGGTCCGGGCCGACATCCGGTTCGGCGACTACCTGTACGGCTGCTACGAGTGCGGTACCTGCGTGGCCGCCTGCCCCTCGGCCCGGTTCTATGACTTCAGCCCCCGCCGCATCGCCCAGGCCGCAGCCCGCCAGGACGTGGACCTCGTCTACCAGCAGATGCAGGAGGACATCTGGGAGTGTTCCCAGTGCTTTTCTTGCCTGCGCTGCCCGCGCGGCAACAACCCGGGAGGGCTGGTCACGATCATGCGGGAGGTGGCCGTCCGCAACGGGATGGCCTCGGCCAAGCAAGCCCTGGTCGGTTACTCCCGGATCATCTACAAGATCATGTCGACCGGGACCCAGGTCTCGCCGGACATGCTGCAGCGGGACGCGTTCCCCGACTGGGGCCCGGAGACGGCCGACGTGCCGGACAACCTCGACCTGTGGCGCCGGGCGCTGCCGGCCGAGACGATGCACACCACGACCACCGGGTGGTCCGTCGCCGAGCGGACGCTGGTCGAGCTCTACTTCATCTGGCTGCAGACGGGCGCTCTCGACATGATCGCGGAAGTCGACAGCGGCCTGCACGCCATCCTGCAGGAGCTCATGGAGGAACGCCTCGAGGAAGAAGGCATCGAGCTGTGACCATGCCGACCGAGGCCCGAGGGCCGATCGAGGTCCGAGGGCCGATCGAGGTCCGGAGGCGCGACAAAGCGGCGGCGCCGGTGGCAGACCGCCGGTCACTGGACGACCCCCGGGCCGAACTGCTGGCCCTGGAGAGCCAAGGCGAGCTCGTGGTGCAGAAGATCGACCGGGAGGCGGTCACCGTGCTGACGAAGTACGGGCGGGAGAAGCGGATCCAGAAGGCGCACCTGTGGCACCACAAGTCGTGCGGGCAGTGCGGCCACATCCCGGGCTACTCCACTGCCATCTTCTGGGTGATGCGCAAGCTAGGCTACGACTACCACGACCCGGCCGACCAGACCTCGTGCACGGCCTGGAACTACTACGCCAGCGCCACGTCCAACTCGGCCGCCCAGGCGGCCGTGGCCGTCCGCAACTTCGCCGCCGCCTACGAGAGCGGCTACTTCCCGCTCATTCACTGCGGCACCTCGTACGGTCACTACAAGGAGGTGCGCGAAGAGCTCATCCGTCATGCCGAGCTCAGGGCGCAGGTCCGGGACATCATGGCCAAGCTGGGTAAGCCACTGGTGCTGCCGGAGGAGATCGTGCACTACTCCGAGTGGCTCCACGCGCTGCGGGACGAGATCGCGGCCAAGCAGGTCCGCGACACGTCGGGGATCGTGGCGACGGTCCACCCGGCGTGCCATTACCACAAGATCGTCGAGGGCGACGCC